>NZ_JAAQWK010000014.1:0-185220 GCF_012985445.1 Pseudomonas sp. WS 5532 | reverse complement strand
TCGGCCAGAGTGGAAAGGTGGATGGCAGCTTTGCTCCCACTCGTGCTTCTAGCACCGCGGACTCACAGCTTGCCATCCACCCCTCTCACCTCAGAGTTTATTCCCAGATCAAGACACAAGCGGGCTTACCCGCGATGGCGTCGTATCAGTCACTCTTTTTGTGGCTGATCTACCGTCATCGCGGGCAAGTCCGCTCCCACACTTTGATGTGCAGTGCGCAGCGCACATCAGCACTGAGCCGACACTAGCAGCATCATTGGACGCTCTTGTTCTTCGGCCAGTTCGGGCCTCGCCATCAGGTCCGCTTTGCTCGGCCCCCATTCTTCAATGTGGTTGAGCGTAAACCCCGCCTGTATCAGCAGATTGAGCAACGTGCCCAAGGTGCGGTGCTGCTTGATCACGCCATCGGCCAGCCAATGGGTCACCCGTGGCCCTTCCAATTGATAGCCGTCCACCGGCCAACTTTTGCGCCCCTGGTCATCAACCAGCCACCCCGGATTACGCGGCGCCATGAAGATCGGGTGCTCGATGGAAAACACCAGGCGCCCGCCCGGTACCAGGGCCTGGTGGATGCGCGCAAATAGCCCCTGGAGGTCGACGATGTAATGGAACGCCAGGGAGCTGTAGGCCAGGTCGAATGCGCCCGCCGGCAGGTCGAGCTGTTCCAGGTCGGCGATTGCATAGGTGATGGTCGCCGCCGAAGTCATTTCAGTGGCCCGCGCCAGCATCTTCTGCGACACGTCCAACCCCAGCACCTGCGCAGCGCCCTGTTCCTCGGCCCAGCGGCTGAACCAGCCATAGCCACAGCCCAGGTCCACCACCTGCAAGCCACGCATCGGCGGTAGCAAAGCCTGCAAGGCAGGCCACTCCGGCGCACCGGCCAGGCCTTCGACCGAGCGGCCCATCTTGCTGTAGCCCTCGAAGAAGGCCGGGGTGTCGTAGATATTCTGGGTCATGGGCTTATTCCGTGCGGGTAAGCGCCTATTTTGCCAACAACGCATCCACTTCGTCAGTACCGGGTGAAGTCGCCGGCCCCCAACGCGTTACCGCCAAAGCGGCTGCCGCATTCGCGCGACGCGCTGCTTGCGAGGGTTGCAAGCCCTTGGCCAGCCCCGCCAGAAACACACCGGCATGGGCATCGCCCGCGCCGTTGCTGTCCACGGCCTGCACCTTGAAACCCGGCACATGCTCGGCCTTGCCGTGGCAACTCACCCAGCAGCCATTCGGCCCGTCGCGCACCACCAGCAGCGCTTCGGCGGGCAAGTGACGGTTGAGTTCGCGCAGCGCTTCGGCCAGCGTACTGGCGCCGCTAAACGCCAGGGCTTCCGGGCCATTGCTGGTCCAGATATCGATGCGCGGCAGCAAGGCAACCATCAAGGCCGAGTCCGGCGCCTTGACCAACGGCCCCGGGTCGAACACCACGGTGATCTCCCGCGGCAGCGCCAGCAGCCAATCGAGCAATGCCTGGGCCTTGCCTTCGAGCAACAGACTGTAGCCGCTGACGTACACATAGTCGTCCGCGCGCGGCACCACGCCCGCCAGGTCCTCTGCGCTCAAATCCCCTTCAGCGCCGATATGCGAAATAAAGGTGCGTTCGGTACTGGCCTCGGTCAGCGACACACACAAACCGGTGTCCTTGCCCTCGCTGGCCGGCTGGGCCATTTCCACGCCCTCGGCCTGCATCGCGGCGCGCGCCAGGTCACCGAAGCGCCCGTGGCCATGGCGGCCGAGGTAAACCACCGGCAAACCATTGCGCCGGGCGGCAGCCATCACGTTGAAGCCGCCGCCGGCTTCGAAACTGGCCGATTGCGCCAGCACATCGCCGCCGGTTGCAGGCAGTGTGTCGAGGGCCATGACCAGGTCGACGATGACCTGGCCGGTGTGCAGCAATCTAGACATTAGCGCGCTCTACCAAAGCCGGGCGACGGTCAGCTGCGCCGCCCAGTACTGCATAAATCCCACCGGCCACCAGGAAGGTGACGATCCAGCCCAGGCCGTTGTGGCCCAGCCAAGAGTCGGACAAAGGCCCGGCGAACCAGATATTTTCGGCGGTGGTGCCGATGGTGGTGAAGCTGAAACCCAGCACAATCGCCACAGCCCAGGCGCCGAATGCACGCCATTCCACGCCGCCGCGATACCAGTAGGCGCTGCTTGGGCTTACGTCCAGCAGGTCTTTGGGGCTGTAGTAGTGACGGTGAATCAGGTCGACCACAAAGATCCCGACCCAGGCGGTGATGGGCACGGCCAGCAGCGAGATGAAGGTGATGAACGGGCCGTAGAAACTGTCGGCTATCAGCATGAAGTAAATAGAGCCGGCGAAGATCGCCACGATATCGACGATCACCGCGTGCACGCGCTTGACCTTAAGACCCAAGGTCAAGGTGGTGAGACCAGCCGAATACACCGAGAGGTTATTGGAGAGCAACAGCCCGCCGAACGCGGTGATCAAGTACGGCACGGCCATCCAGGTCGGCAGCATGTCGCGGATCGCGATGATCGGGTCGGTGGCCGACGCCAGGTCGTTGTTGCCCACCGACAGCAGGCCGCCGAGGGTGATCAACAGCACCAGCGGAATGCCCGCACCAAATGCGGCAGACGCCACCAGACGCACGGCCTTGACGCTGCGGTGCTGGTAGCGCGACATGTCGGCACCGGCGTTGGCCCAGCCGATACCGGTACCGGCGGCCATAGTGCCGACGCCAATGATCATGGCGCTCAGCGGCGCCGGGGTGGCGTTGAACACCGCGCTCCAGTCGATGGTGGCGCAGAGGAAGCCGCCCACCAGGATATTCAACGCGCCGAACACGTAGGTGGCCCACTTCTGGATCACCAGCAAGGTGGCGTGGCCGAGGCCGGATACCGACAGGGTCAGCAGCACGAAAATCGCGATGAAGATCAGCGTGAGCACCGGCGCGCTTTTGGCTTCGACCGGCGAGCCGAACAGGATCGAACACAACGACAGCAGCACAAAGGCGGCCGTGGTGGTGTTGACGGTTTCCCAACCCAGGCGCGACATCAGCGAGACCAGCGTGGGACCGATATTGCCGCGCACACCGAAGATGGCGCGCGACAGCGTCAGGCTCGGCGCGCGGCCGCGACGGCCGGCAATCGAGATGATGCCTACCACTGCGAAAGAGCCGGCGGCGCCGAGAATCGCCACAATGATCGCCTGCCAGATCGCCAGGCCACGAAACGCCACCAGGGTCGCGCCGAGCGGCAAGCCGAGGATGCTGATGTTAGCCGCGAACCACACCCAGAACAGTTGCAGCGGATGGCCATTGCACTCGCCTTCGGGGACCGGTTCGATTCCGCGTGTTTCCAATTGCCCGGCACTTTGGCCGGAAGAAGTGCTGCTCATGAGGGGTGCTCCTGGTGCCTGTATTGTTGTGGTTGTGGCAGATAGTCAAAGCTTTAAGCGGTCGTCCTGACTCAAACACGATTTAAGGTGGGGGCTGGCTTGCCTGCGATAGCGGTCTTTCAGTGAGTGCATCAGTGGCTGGCACACCGTTATCGCAGGCAAGCCAGCCCCCACATTTTTTGATCGGTGGTGATCAGCGCAATTGCAGCAGCCCCTGCACCAGTGGCTGCAAATCCAAACCATTGACCTGCTTGACCTGCTCAATCATCGCCTCAGGCCAGCACTGCATCCCAAGACACGCGCCCAACATCGCGCCCAACATGGCGGCAATGGTGTCGGTATCGCCGCCAAGGCTGGCCGCCAGGCACAGCGCCTCGACGGCATTCATGTCGCCCACCGCCACTTGCTGGGCGAGGGCAAACGACACCACCACCGATTCCTGAGAAGCGACCGAGGTGCCGATCAGTTCGTAAAGCAGGTCGGCAAACAGGGCTTTGTCGCCACTGCCGACGCTCAAGGTGCGTGCCCAACTGATGCGCGTGGAAATCCGCCCACCGGCGATCCAGTGGCCATGGCCTTCGGCCTGCTGCGCGAGCTGGGTGCCAATGTTCAGGGCTTCACCCAAATCCACACCGTTGACACCTGCCGAAACCACTGCCGCCACCGCCGCCGCGCTGGAAATGCCCAGGTTGGTGTTATGGGTGACCTGGCAGGCCTGGATCACCGCCTGGATAAACTGCGCCGGGTCGCTGACGTCGGCGGCAATGCCGACCGGCGTGATGCGCATCGCGGCGCCATTGGTGGTGCCGTAGCGCCCGGATTCTTCCGGGGTGTGGCCGGCGAGGATCATGTCGATGGCGCGTTTGGTCGACGGTCCGAGCAAGTCCTGGGAACCTTTGGCACGCATCGCCGCCTCCCACTCGATCAGGCGTTGGGCGAGTACCGTGGGCTCGATCTTGCCCTGCCCTTGCACCAGCAATTCACCGACCAGAATCGCCTGCTCGGTGTCATCGGTGATGGAGCCGGCAAGCATATTCGGCGCGATGGGTTGGTCGGCACCAGCATCTTGCAGAGCGGTGATCGCCCCGAAGCGCTGCTGCACCTGCTCGCGGCTCAACGACTGGGTGGGCATGCCCAATGCATCGCCCAGGGCCAGGCCGTAGAAGGCACCGAGGGCGCGATTTTGCGCGGTCATTTCGAAGCTCCAAACTGCAGGTGCAGGCGAAAGTGCATAGGGTCGAGCAAGCTTTCGACATACTCCATGAGACGCTCGCGGCGGTCGTAGGTAGTGCGCGAGGCTTTGAGAAACACCGTACCGGCTGGGCGGCCGAGCAACTCGGCGTCTTCATCGCTCAAGGGCTCGGCACCGATCCACTGGTCCCCTTCGGCGCCCACGTAGCCGTAAGCGGCCAGGGTGATGGTGAGGGAGTTGTCGATCAGGCCGACACGGGGCAGGCTTTCCAGGCCACCGGTAGCAGGCATCAACGAACGCTCCAGAGAAACGGCGGTGCCATCGGTGGTGCGCCGACGGCGGTCGAGGGCGATAAATTGGTCGCTGCCAAAACGGCTGAGCAGGTCCGGTCGAGTCACGGCTTCCAGCCGCAGGATGTCGGTGGTGACCAGTGCGCCGGTATCGGCCAGCGCCTGTGCCCAGCCACTGCGTTGGTCGAGCACCATGCCATCAAAGGTGACGATGGAGCCTACGCCGCTTTGCGTGGCGATGTAGTTGCGCCGTTTGAGCTCAGCCAGGGCTTCGCGCAAGGTGCCACGGCTGACCGCAAACTCCTCGGCCAGTTGATGCTCGCCCGGCAGCAGGAAACCGTCGGCCATCACTCCACCTTCGATACGGCGGATGAGTTCGTCGACGACGCGTTTTTTCTTATCAAATCGGACATGTCTAATCATGTACAAATTGATAACCGAAAGCGCCCGATCTCAGCAAGCAAAATTATTTCAGGATGATGAAAAAATCGGCCTCAGGGCTCCAGGCCAATGCGGAAAAACTCCCCGCCGCTCCATACGCCAAGCCAGTTCTGACCGTTGATCGGACGGCTGACCGCCAACTCGACCAATTGGTAAAACACGTTGCGATGCACCAGAGCTTCAAGGTTGGTGCGCACTCGCAGGTAGGGCGCGGGTTCTTGGGTGATCGGGTCGATTACCACGCGCAAGGGGTGTTCAAGGCCCGCTTCAATGTCCTCGTCGACATTGGTGGTGAAGCGCAGCACCTGGCTTTCGCCCTGCCCTTCGACTTCCAGCGTTACCGCGACAAAGGGCGCATCATCGACGCTGATACCGACCTTTTCCACGGGAGTGACCAGGAAATACTCATCGCCATCGCGGCGAATGATGTTGGAGAACAACTTGACCATCGGCTTACGCCCGATCGGCGTGCCTTGGTAAAACCAAGTGCCGTCACGGGCGATGCGCATGTCGATGTTGCCGCAGAAATCCGGGTTCCACAGGTGTACCGGCGCCGGCCCCTTGCCCTTGGGCAGTTGGGCCAATAGATCATTGGCCTTGGCGGAATCGGTCATAGGGTTCTCCTCTGGATTTTTATTGATCACCCATCCCCAACAGGCCACGGGCGTATTGGGCCAGCGGGCGGGCAATCAAGTCTTCTGGCTTGTTGTCGTGGAACGTCAGTAAACCGCCACGACTGCGAATGCGTGCAGTATCAATCAAATACTGGGTGCTGGTCTCGATCAACATGATCTGGATCACACCGCTGTCCAGGCCGACACGGTCCAACGCTTGCTGGTCGGTCCACTCATCGGCATTGCCAATACGGTCATCGGCTGCCGCAAAGCGGCAATAGAGCAGGTAGTGAGCGCCTGCCGCACGGGCTTCGGCCATGGCTTGTTCGAGGCCTTCCGGCTTGCGGGCGCGGCGCACCATCGGGAAATATTCGACGAAGCCGTTGAAGGCTTCTTCGGCCACCACGTTAGGTCGCGGATAGGCACTGCCCGGCGGTACAAAGGCGCCTTGGGCAATAAACACAAAGGAGTCCGGCTGTATGCGCACCGAGGCGGTACGGCGGGTATCACTGTGGTCCAGCAGCCCGGCGTCGCTCATCTGATAGCGGGTGCCTTCGGCCATATCGCTGACGGTCATGCAGCCACTCAGCGCCACTGACGCCAGCAACAAAACCAGACTACGCATCCTAATCCTCCAGAAGCCGGTGACGGAAAACCGGCGAATGGGCACTTAATGCAGAATCCGCGCCATTCAAGAACGATGCATAACCAAATGTGGGAGCTGGCTTGCCTGCGATAGCATCACCTCGGTGTACTTGATGTACCCGGGTGTCTGCATCGCAGGCAAGCCAGCTCCCACAAATGCCAGCTTCCACATGGGACTGGTTGCGATTTTAGCCGCCGATGATCTTCATGACCGTCGCGCCGCCAGAGAAGGCCACTTCCTGCTTGTCACCCAGGGCCTTCATCAATAAACCTTGCAAGGCCGGCAGCGCCTGATGGCGCGGCTGGTCCAGCAGGTCGCCCACGTAATGGCGGTTACTCGACGACAAACAGCCATGCAGCCAACCGGTAGACGACAAGCGCAGGCGCGAGCAGGTGCGGCAGAACGGCACGCTTTCATTTGCGATCACGCCAAAGAAGCCCTTGCCCGGCACTTCATAGCGCACCGCCGTGGCATCGATCGGCGCGTTGGCTTGCAGGTATTCGTGATGTTCGCCGATCAGGCTGAGCAGTTGCTGCAAGCTGACGAACTGCTGCAGGAACGCATTGGAATCCTTGGCCAGGTGGCCCATGCGCATCAGTTCGATAAAGCGCAGCTCGTAGCCACGTTCCAGGCAGTAATCGAGCAGCGGCATCACCTGGTCGAGGTTCTGCCCGCGCAACGGCACCATATTGACTTTGATCTTGATGCCGGCGGCGCGGGCCTGGTCCATGCCATCGAGCACGGTGGCCAGGTCGCCGCCACGGGCGATACTGCGGAAAGCGTCCGCATCCAGGGTATCAAGGGACACGTTGATGCGCCGAATACCCGCATCCACCAGCAGCGGCAACTTGCGCGCCAGCAGTTGGCCGTTAGTGGTCAGGCTGATATCACTGAGGCCCATGCCGCCCACGGCGCCCATGAAGGCTTCCAGCTTGGGGCTGACCAGCGGTTCACCGCCGGTGATGCGCAAACGCTCGATGCCGGCAGCTTCGATCAGATAGGCAACGCCACGCGCCATGGCCTCGGCCGAGAGTTCGTCCTGGGCAGCCACCAGCCGCTTGCCGTTTGGCACGCAGTAGGTACACGCGTAATTGCAGGCTGAGGTCAGGCTGATCCGCAAATTGCGAAATCGCCTGCCTTGACGATCAACGATCATGGAACACTCCGGCAGAGGATGGTTCAGGCGCGCTAAAAGCTGACTGAAAAATCAGCTTTTAGCAAGCGTCCTTGCCTGAGTATATTCCTGGGGTACTGCAAGCGGCAGTAAATCATTGCGCCATCACTGTCGGGAATAGCTTAAACAGCGGGAGCGTCGCCGCTCTTGGGCTCAGCGCTCGGCAGCTCAGTGCTGTGCTTGCGCTTGTTGCCCATGCGTACGCCAATGTCCATCAGGAACTGGAAGAAACCTTCCTGATCTTCCAGCACATTGCTCCAGAACGGCGAGTGGTACAGCGCAACGGCGCCATGTACCAATGCCCAGGCGGCGCAGTAGTGGAAATACGGCGGTACGTCTTCCAGCTTGCCTTCGCTGATGCGGCCCTTGATCAGCAGGGTGAGGCGCTCGAAGTTCGAGGCGCGGATCTTGTGCAGCTCCTCGACCATTTCCGGCACCTGATGCCCCTTGACCACCTTTTCTTCCAGGCGGTCAAACAGGCGGTAGCGCTGCGGGTCACGCATGCGGAACTCGAAATAGGCGCGTGACAGCGCCTCCTTGTCCTTGTCCACATCAGCCGAATGCAACAGCTCGTTCAAATCGCGCTCGTAGTCGAGCATCAGCCGCAGGTAGATCTCGGCCTTGGATTTGAAGTGTTTGTAGATCGTGCCTTTGCCGATACCCACGGCATCCGCAATCATCTCGACGGTGACGCTGTCTTCACCTTGTTCGAGGAACAACTTGAGCGCGGTGTCGAGAATTTCCTGCTCACGGCGGCGAAACTCACGGACCTTACGGGGTTCTTTGTGCATGAGGAAGAGGTCTGCAGAGGTCGGAATTAGGGAGGGTTACGCAGGGCCACGGATACGTGGCGATACGATTTACCCGATGCGAGGGATTATCCCGACTGAACGGTCGTTGGGCAACGCCTATGTGAACCCACCGCGCACTTTAGTTTCAGCGCGCCAACGAATGGCCGGGTATCAGTCAGAAATAATACGCAACAACTACAGCCGTGCATCCGCTCAATGAGAACTCAAGCGAAGCGCGCGTATTCCAAATCTGTTTAAAAAACGACCAATCGCGACTGGACTGAATCGGATACTGATCAATACTTGAACTGTCGGCGTGACATCTCCCCCAAGTGACGCGTCGACCTGGGTACCGACGGACTGTGTGCCCTTGTTTTACTCCTAATGGTCTTAGCCCGGATTCACCCCCCAGAACCCGGGTTTTTTTTGCCTGCGATTTGGTCGCCTCAACCGGCCACGTGCGCCAGCGGAAACAGACGCTTGAAGTTCTCGGTGGTCTGCTCGGCAAAGCGCTCAACGGATTCGCCGCGCAGCATCGCCAGGTAATCGGCTACATCGCGCACGTATTCCGGCAGGTTTGGCTTGCCGCGATGGGGAATCGGCGCAAGATAAGGCGAATCCGTTTCCACCAGCAGGCGGTCGGCCGGCACCTGACGCGCCACGTCACGCAAGGCGTCGGCGTTGCGGAAGGTGACGATGCCCGACAGGGAGATATAGAAACCCAGGTCCAGCGCGGCCTTGGCCATGTCCCAGTCTTCGGTAAAGCAATGCAGCACGCCAGCCTGGGGCAAGGCAGCTTCGCGCAACAGCGTGAGGGTGTCAGCGCGAGCGCCTCGGGTGTGGACGATCACGGGTTTGCCAGTCTGCCGGGCCGCTTGCAGGTGCAGGCGGAAGGAGGCTTGCTGCAGCTCGGCGGCTTCAGGCTCGTAGTGGTAATCCAGGCCGGTTTCGCCAATCGCCACCACGCGTGGGTGGTTGAGCTCGCTCAAGAGCCAATCCAGGGCCGGCGCTTCACCCGGCTTGAGGTCCAGCGGGTGGATACCGACCGAACAATCGACATCGGCATATCGATCAGCCAAGGCTTTGACGTCGGCGGCATTCTCCGCGCTCACGCCGATGCACAGGAAGTGCCCTACCCCACGCTGGCGTGCCGCTTCCAGGGCGGCGTCGAGGGAGCCGCCGTGTTGGGCGAGGTCGAGGCGATCAAGGTGGCAGTGGGAATCTACGAGCATAGGAAAGTACGACTTAATTCATGGAAAGTGTCTGGCCAACGATACACCCGTCGGCCACGGAAATTAACGCCGGCCGAGCAAACCCACCCACTGCACCAGCAGTGCTTCGAGCAACAGCACGCGGTTGAGGTTGGCCTTGCCGAGGACTTTCTGGCGCTGGGCCAAAATCCAGTCCTGGATGTTCAGCACCTTGTCCTGCGCACTTTTTTGCGCCAGGTACTGCACCACTTTGCGCATGTCCGGCAGGCCGAGGCCATTTTCGTCCTGGGTTAACTGGTAGCGCAGGATCAGGCTCGACCAGTCACAGAACCAGTCGAACAGCAACAGCAACGGGATATCCTTCCAGGCGCCTTCGGCCAGTTGCGTGGCGGACTGTTCCTGCTTGAGCAGCTTCTTGACGCCATCCACCACCAGTGCGCGTTGCTCACGCACGCCTTGGGCCTGCAGCTTAACCGCCGCCAAGGGTGAACCGGCAGCCAGGGTCAGCAACTCGACCCGTTCGTCGGCAGAACATTCCGGCAGCGCCTGCGCCAGCCATTGCAGGCTCATGGCCTCGCTCGGCAGCGGGCAGGCCTGCTGCACGCAACGGCTGCGGATGGTTGGCAACAAGCGGCTGGACTGGTGGCTCACCAGCAACAGCACGGTGTCGCCCGACGGTTCTTCCAGGCTCTTGAGCAAAGCGTTGGCGGCGTTGATGTTCATCGCCTCCACCGGTTCGATCAGTACTACTTTGCGCCCGCCCATTTGTGCGGTCTGCACCACAAAGCTGACAAGGTCACGCACCTGGTCGACCTTGATCGCCTTATCGGCCTCTTCAGGTTCGAGCAGGTAGTTGTCGGGGTGGCTGCCGGCCTTGAGCAACAGACAGGATTTGCACTCGCCGCAGGCTTCCAGGTTGATCGGTTGCTTGCACAGCAGGCTGGCCATCAGGCGCTCGGCCAGGGCGCGCTTGCCGATGCCGATGGGGCCGTGCAGCAAATAGGCATGGGCATGCTGGGCGCGCCCGGCCAATTGCTGCCAGAGGCTGTCCTGCCACGGGTAGGCTTCAGCCACGGGCGCGCTCCAGAAGTTCGGGCAGCAGAGCATCGATGGCCTGCTGTACCTGCGCCAGTGGCTGGGCTGCGTCCAGTAAGGAGTAACGCGCAGGCTCAGCCTTGGCGCGCTGCAGGAACGCGCTACGGACCGCATTGAAGAATGTCGAACCTTCCAGCTCGAACCGATCCAAGCGTCCACGGGCACTGGCGCGAGCCATGCCGACTTCGATCGGCAGGTCGAACAGCAGGGTCAGGTCGGGGCGCAAGTCGCCTTGGACGAAAGCCTCCAGACTGGCGATGCGCTCAAGGGACAAGCCGCGCCCGCCGCCCTGGTAAGCATAAGTGGAGTCGGTAAAACGGTCGCAAATCACCACAGCACCCCGTGCCAGGGCCGGGCGAATCACTTCGGCCAAATGCTGGGCGCGGGCGGCAAACACCAACAGCAGCTCAGTGTCCGGGTTCATCTGTTCTTCACCCGTTGCCAGCAACACTTCACGAATGCGCTCGGCCAGCGGCGTACCGCCGGGCTCACGGGTCAACAGCACCTCGATGCCTTCAGCGCGCAAACGCTCGGCCAGGTAATCGCGGTTGGTGCTTTTGCCGGCGCCTTCCGGGCCTTCCAGGGTAATAAACAAGCCAGTCACAGGCAGTCCTTAGTCAGAGTCATTGCGGGCTTTGCGGCGCAGCGGCGTCCGGCGCTGGCTCGGCGGTTTTTTCAACCGGGGCGGCATCGGCCGGTGGTGTCGCGTCTTCCGGCGGTTTTACCGCCGGTGCCGGGCTGGAGCGATAATCGGCGCGGCGCTTGAGCTGGAACTCACGCACGGCGGCATTATGCGCATCCAGGTCATCGGAGAAAATATGGCTGCCATCGCCCCGGGCGACGAAGTACAGGCTGCTGCCGGCCACCGGGTTCAAGGCGGCATGGATCGCCTCGCGGCCGACCATGGCGATCGGCGTCGGCGGCAGGCCGGCAATCATGTAGGTGTTATAGGGGTTGGCTTCCTTGAGGTGCGCGCGGGTCAGCTTGCCGGTGTAGCGCTCGCCCAGGCCGTAGATCACCGTAGGGTCGGTCTGCAGCAGCATGCCGATTTTCAGGCGGCGCACGAACACCCCGGCGATCTGGCCGCGCTCTTGCGGCACACCGGTTTCCTTTTCTACCAGGGAGGCCATGATCAGCGCCTGGTAAGGGTCGGTATACGGTGCATCGGCGGCGCGTTGGCTCCATTCCTGGGCCAGTACATCATCCAGGCGGTTGTAGGCTTTTTTCAGGAATTCGACATCGGTCATGCCGCGCACGAAGCGGTAGGTGTCAGGAAAGAATCGCCCTTCGGGAAACACGCCAGGGTGGCCGAGCTTGTCCATCACTTCGTTGTCGCTCAGCCCCGACAGGGTCTGCACGATCTTTTCGTGTTTGGCCAGCGCTGAACGCACCTGGCGGAAGTTCCAGCCTTCCACCAATGTCAGGCTGTATTGCACCACTTCACCACGCTGCCACAAGCCGATCAGGCCTTCGGCAGTCAGGCCTGGGGTCATGCGGTATTCGCCGCTGTGCAGCGGCTGGCCTTCGAGGTTGAAGCGCCAGTACAGGCGCAACCAGAAGGCGCCATCCAGCACACCTTCGGTTTCAAGGCGATTGAAGGTGCCCGTCGGGGTTGCCCCGGCGGGTACATCCAGCAATTGTTCCTGGGTCAGATTCAGGGGCTGCTTCAGCGCAGAGTCGAGCTTCCAGGCCGAGAAGCCCAGCAGCAAGCCTGCCGAGACCAGGCTGATCTGCAGCAGTAAAACCAGTTTTCGTATCAACTCAAATTTCCAATAGCGCGCGAACAATGCCCTGCAGTTTACGGGTGAGCGGCCCAACCGACCAGCTCATCCCGGCGCAACCACGTACAGGCCAAATGCCATAAACGCTGTTGCACACGAACACTTCGTCGGCCTGTTGCAACTGGTCCATGCTGATGTCGGCCACGGCCACCGGGATGCCCAGGGTTTGCGCCTGGGCCAGAATCTCCGCGCGCATGACACCGGCAACCCCGCAACGATTCAGATCAGCGGTTAGTAACAAGCCATTGCGCACCATAAACAGATTGCTGAACACCCCTTCGATGACGCGGCCGGACATATCCAGCATCAAGCCCTCGGCATGTTCGGCGTCCTGCCATTCGGCGCGGGCGATCACCTGTTCAAGACGATTAAGGTGCTTGAGACCGGCCAGCAACGGCTGCTCGGCCAAGCAAGTGGCGCACGCAAACAGGCGGATGCCATCGGTTGCATGGGCCAGGGGATAAGCAGCGGGCGGATTGCCCTGCAAGATACGGCGCACGGGGACGCCAGGGTTGATGCCATAGCCGCGCAGGCTGTCGCCACGGGTGAGGATCAATTTGAGTACGCCATTACCCATGGCAGCGGCGTAAGCCAGCACTTCGCTGCGGATCAGCGTGTGGTCCGCAACCAGGGCCAGGCGCCTGCAACCCGCCTCCAGGCGTTGCAGGTGGCGGTCGAGCAGCACCGGCTGCCCGGCCTTGACGGCGATGGTCTCGAACAGGCCATCGCCGTACGCCAGGCCACGATCTTTCAGGGGCACGCTGTCCGCTGGCTGACCGTCGACCCAACTGTGCATCACTCGGCGAACCGGCGGAACACCAGGGAACCGTTGGTGCCACCGAAACCGAACGAGTTGGAGATCACCACATCGATCGGCATCGGCTGCGCTTCGTGAGGCACGAAGTTGAGGTCGCAGCCTTCGTCCGGCTCATCGAGGTTGATGGTCGGCGGAGCGACCTGATCCTTGATGGCCATGACGCTGAAGATCGCCTCGACCGCGCCCGCCGCACCCAACAGGTGGCCGGTCATGGACTTGGTGGAGCTGACCGCCAGCTTGTAGGCGTGCTCACCGAACACCGACTTGATGGCTTCGGCTTCCGCCAGGTCGCCAGTCGGGGTCGAAGTGCCGTGGGCATTGATGTACTGCACCTGGTTGGCGTTGACCTTCGCATCGCGCAAAGCGTTGGTGATGCAACGTGCAGCACCGGCACCGTCGGACGGCGGCGAGGTCATGTGGTAGGCGTCACCGCTCATGCCGAAGCCAATCAACTCGGCGTAGATGGTGGCACCGCGCGCCTTGGCGTGCTCCAGCTCTTCGAGTACCAGCGCACCGGCACCGTCGGACAGTACGAAGCCATCACGGCCCTTGTCCCACGGACGGCTGGCGCGAGTCGGCTCGTCATTGCGCGTCGACAGCGCACGGGACGCGCCGAAGCCACCCATGCCGAGGCCGCAGGCAGCCATTTCGGCGCCACCGGCGATCATCACGTCGGCTTCGTCATAGGCAATGTTACGCGCCGCCATGCCGATGCAGTGCGTGCCGGTGGTGCACGCCGTGGCAATGGCGTAGTTAGGTCCCTGGGCACCCAAGTGGATGGACAGGAAACCGGAAATCATATTAATGATCGAGCCCGGCACGAAGAACGGTGAAATTCGACGGGGGCCGGAATCGTGCAGCGTGCGGCTGGTTTCTTCGATATTGGTCAAACCGCCAATACCCGAACCCATGGCCACGCCGATGCGCTCACGGTTGGCGTCGGTGACTTCCAGGCCGGCATTACGCACCGCCTGAAAACCGGCTGCCAGGCCGTATTGAATGAACAGGTCGAGCTTGCGGGATTCTTTGATCGAGAGATATTCCTCGACATTGAAGCCCTTTACCGAGCCGCCAAAACGGGTGGAATAGGCTGAAAGGTCCGTGTGTTCGATCAGACCGATACCACTGTGGCCAGCCAGAATGCCCTGCCAACTGCTCGGCACATCCGTACCCAGTGGCGACAACATACCCATACCGGTGACTACGACGCGTCTACGCGACACAGCACTCTCCTTTTTCTAATGACGACACTTTGCTTCGCAGCTTACTTTTCATCACCGCTTAAAGAAAAAACCGCACGCCGTTACAGCAGTGCGGTTTTTCCCTGACAGCAAGCGACGACTACAAACTATTACGCCTGGTGGGCAGTAACGTAGTCGATAGCAGCTTGAACAGTAGTGATTTTTTCAGCTTCTTCGTCCGGGATTTCGGTCTCGAATTCCTCTTCCAGAGCCATCACCAGCTCAACGGTGTCAAGGGAATCGGCACCCAGGTCTTCAACGAAGGAAGCGGAGTTGGTCACTTCTTCTTCTTTAACGCCCAGTTGCTCGGCAACGATTTTCTTGACGCGCTCTTCGATGGTGCTCATACCTTGTTTAACTCCTAATGGACAAATTCAGGCAGCTGGCCAGTGGGTAAGTGTATAGAAAGCCTTTTCAGCTTTTCAACTGAAAGCTTCACCCTCGTACCCGACCGACCACCTGCCTATAAATTAAGTTGCAGCTTTATAACGGATTTTAGACAGCTCGTATGACATTTTTTTGAAGCGATCCGTCACAATTTAACTCATGTACATCCCGCCGTTCACCGGGATTGTAGCCCCAGTCACGTATGCCGCACCGTCGGATGCCAGGAAAGTGACCACATTTGCGATCTCTTGAGCCTGGCCCAGACGGCCCAGCGGAATCTGGGTCAGCAAAGCTTCACGCTGAGCTTCCGGCAGTTCGCGGGTCATATCGGTGTCGATGAACCCTGGGGCCACCGAGTTGACCGTAATCGAACGCGAACCGACTTCACGGGCCAATGCACGGCTGAAACCTTCCAGACCGGCCTTGGCCGCGGCATAGTTTACTTGGCCTGCGTTGCCCATGGCACCCACTACGGAGCCAATATTGATAATTCGGCCCCAACGCGCCTTGGTCATGCCGCGCAAAACGCCCTTGGACAGGCGAAACAGACTGTTCAAGTTGGTATCGACCACGTCGTACCACTCGTCGTCTTTCATGCGCATCATCAGGTTGTCACGGGTGATACCGGCGTTGTTCACCAGAATAGCCGGTGCGCCGAACTGTGCAGTGATTTCAGCCAGCACAGCAGCAACAGACTCGTCGCTGGTCACATTCAGCTCAAGACCGGTGCCCTGTACGCCGTTTTCCTTCAAGGTGGCAGCAATACGCTCAGCGCCCGAAGCGGAAGTGGCGGTGCCGATCACAACGGCGCCTTGACGGCCCAGTTCCAGGGCGATCGCCTGGCCAATGCCACGGCTTGCGCCAGTAACCAGTGCAACTTTACCTTGCAGACTCATGCAGGCTTCTCCTAAAGGGTTTCAGGCCAGTGCCGCGCGCGCGGCAGCGAAGGCATCCGGGGTATTGAGGTTGGCAGTCGACACGCCATCGGCGCAGCGCTTGTTCAGGCCGGCCAGGACTTTGCCCGGGCCGCACTCGACCAACTCAGTGGCACCATTGGCAGCCAGGGTCTGTACCGACTCAACCCAGCGTACCGGCTTGTAAAGCTGCTCCAGCAGGTCGCGCTTGAGGGTGTCGAGGTCGGCGGCAACGGCCGCACTGACGTTCTGCACCAGCGGGATCTGCGGCGCTTGCCAATTGATGGCGGCGATGGACTCGGCAAAACGCTCGGCAGCCGGGCGCATCAGCTCGCAGTGGGACGGCACGCTCACCGGCAACGGCAAGGCGCGCTTGGCACCACGGGCCTTGCAGCCTTCAATGGCGCGCTCGACAGCGGCCTTGGCGCCAGCGATGACCACCTGGCCAGGGGAGTTGAAGTTCACCGCGCTGACCACTTCGCCCTGGGCCGCTTCGGCACAGGCTTCGATCACCACAGCGTCGTCCAGGCCGAGGATAGCGGCCATGCCGCCCTGCCCGGCCGGAACAGCTTCTTGCATCAGCTGACCACGACGCTCGACCAGCTTGACCGCTTCAGAGAGGGTCAGGCTGCCGGCGGCCACCAAGGCGCTGTACTCGCCCAGGCTGTGACCGGCGACGTAGGCCGGGCGCGCACCGCCTTCGGCCAGCCACAAGCGCCACAGGGCGATCGAGGCGGTCAGGATCGCCGGCTGGGTTTTATCGGTTTGATTGAGTTGCTCTTCCGGCCCTTGCTGGGTCAGTGCCCACAGGTCGTAACCCAGGGCATCGGAAGCTTCCTTGAAAGTTTCCAGGATCAGTGGATGTTGCGCGCCCAGCTCGGCCAACATACCGAGGGACTGCGAACCCTGCCCTGGAAAGACGAATGCGAGGGATGTAGACATGTAACAAGCCCCTAATGATCTGGTCGTCAAAAATGCTCGCACCGAAGGTGGGCGCGAACGAAACTGACAGATTGGATGGTCAATTGAACTGGCCGGTCACATTTAAGCACTCCCGGGCCGATTCGCCTAAGGCAACAGATCCTCAAGACGCCCTTGCAAGCGTTGCGGCAGGTTTTCCTGGATCTCGATCAATGCCCGCGCAATCGCACTTTGAAAGCCCTGCACACCTGCAGAGCCGTGGCTTTTTACCACAATGCCCTGCAGCCCCAGAAAACTCGCGCCATTATGCCGTGCCGGTGCCAGGTCGGCCTGCAGGCGGCGCATCAACGGTAACGCCAGCGCGCCGACCATGCGTGAGGCCAGGTTCTGCTTGAACAAGGCCTCGATACGCGTGGCAATCATAGTCGCCAGGCCTTCGCTGGACTTAAGCAGGATATTGCCGACAAAACCGTCGCACACCACTACATCCGCCTCGCCTCGGTACAAGCCGTCACCTTCGACAAAACCGATGTAGTTCAAGCCCCGTGCGCCCTGCAACAAAGTCGCAGCCAGCTTGACCTGCTGATTACCCTTGATGTCCTCGGTGCCGATATTGAGTAACGCCACACGTGGCCGGACCACACCCAACGCCTCAGCGGCCACCGAGCCCATCACCGCGAACTGGAGCAGGTGCTCGGCACTGCAATCGACGTTTGCACCCAGGTCCAGCAGTTGGCAATAGCCTTTCTGCGTCGGAATCGCCGCCACCATCGCTGGCCGATCAATCCCCGGCAACGTCTTGAGCACATGCCGCGACAACGCCATCAACGCCCCGGTATTGCCGGCACTGACACAGGCTTGCACCTTGCCATCACGCAACAACCCAAGGGCCACCCGCATTGAAGAGTCGGGCTTGCCACGCAAGGCCGCCGCGGGCTTTTCATCCATGCTGATGGTTTCGCTGGCCGCAGTAACTGTCAGGCGCGCGCGATCCACCGCCGGATGGCTGGCAATCAGTTCTTCAAGTAGGGAATGTTGACCGACGAGGGTCAGGTGCAGCGAGGGCGTAGCGGACAGGCTGGCAATGCAGGCCTGAACAATGCTGCGGGGACCGAAGTCCCCGCCCATTGCGTCAATCGCGATGACTTGAGCAGACAAGTGATTACTCGTCAGCGCCCTTGTCGATCACTTTACGGCCACGGTATACGCCTTCTGGCGATACGTGGTGACGCAGGTGAACTTCACCGGTGGTTTTTTCTACGGACAGAGTGCTTGCCGTCAGGGCATCGTGCGAACGACGCATGTCACGGGCAGAGCGGGATTTTTTGTTCTGCTGAACAGCCATAATTGATTAACTCCTAAACGTTTGGGTCACGCTTTAACTGCGCCAATACACTGAACGGGTTGGACCGCGTTACCTCGTCCTCGCTCGGCTCGGCCTCGTCATCAAGGCCCTCCGGCTGCTGGCATTCTTCCGGATGATGAGCAGGCACAATGGGCAAGGCGAGCAAAAGCTCCTCCTCGATCAGTGCATGCAGATCCAAAGGATCTTCGCCCAGTTCCAGCACGTCATAACCTTTCGGCAACGACTGGGTATTCGCACCCTCTTTCACCACAGCATAACTGCATTCGCTGTGGATCGGCAGGGTGACCAGCTCAAGACAACGCTGGCAAACCATTTTGACTTCGGTGTCGATAAAGCTGTGGATTACCACAGACTTACGTTCATCTCGTTCAAAAACGAATTTAGCCTGCACCGTACCGACAGTGTCGGAAAGCGGGTCGCAGAGTCTCTCCAAATCGGCCAGCAGCACTTCACCTTGAAGGGTGGTGCCACGATCAGCCAATTTGCGCGGGTCAACGTGAGGTGGAATCGGGTCATTCAACATAGGCGCAGCATTATAGGGATGCACCCAGCCATGTCAAAGGAAATTCAGCCCTGTGCGTCAGCTGGTCGCCCCGCTAGAATCGGCGGCTGCCTCGAGGAGACACCCATGCTGCCTTTATTACTCGCTTCCAGCTCGGTTTATCGCCGGGAATTGCTGGCCCGCCTGCACCTACCGTTCATCTGCAGCTCGCCGGATATCGACGAAAGCCATCGCGCAAATGAATCGGCCATTGAGCTGGTCAAGCGCCTGGCGCAAGAGAAAGCCCGCGCCCTCGCCGCCAGTCATCCAGGGCACCTGATTATCGGCTCGGATCAGGTGGCCGCGCTCGATGGCCGCATTATCGGCAAACCTCATACCTTTGAAAACGCCCGCGAGCAATTGCTGGCAGCCAGCGGCAAACGCGTGAGTTTTTTAACTGGCCTGGCGCTGCTCAACAGTGAGACGGGCCACTGCCAGGTAGATTGCGTGCCGTTTACCGTGCAGATGCGCGAACTGAATGTAGAACGCATCGAGCGTTATTTGCGTGTGGAACAGCCTTATGACTGCGCAGGCAGCTTCAAGGCCGAAGGGCTGGGTGTGAGCCTGTTTCAGAGTACCGAAGGGCCGGATGCGACCAGCCTGATCGGCCTGCCGCTGATTCGACTGGTGGACATGCTCCTGGCTGAAGGCGTGCAAATCCCCTAGGCCCACCCCAAAACCACTGTGGGAGCTGGCTTGCCTGCGATAGCGGTGGGCCAGTCACTTTCAATGTCGACTGACCCGGCGCTATCGCGGGCAAGCCCGCTCCCACATTTTGAACTACCACAAAGCTGATATTTCAGCGCAGCGTCGGGCCCTGGAAGCCCATGTAGTAGGCCAGCTTCTGCGCCACACTGGCGCCGAGTTTCTTGGAGAAGCGATCAAACGGCGATTCCTGAACAGTGAAGTCCACCAGCTCCTTCTCACCAATCACATCGCGCGCCACCGAACTGGCACTGCCCAAGCCATCGATCAAACCCAATGGCAACGCTTGCTCACCGGACCACACCAGGCCGGAGAACAGCTCCGGATGGTCTTTGTCTTTCAGACGATCGCCGCGCCCCTGCTTCACGCTGGCAATGAACTGACGATGAGTGGTGTCGAGCACGCCCTGCCAGAACTGGGTTTCATCGGCCTTTTGTGGCTGGAACGGATCCAGGAAAGACTTGTGCTCACCCGAGGTGTAGGTGCGACGCTCCACCCCCAACTTCTCCATGGTGCCGACAAAGCCGTAACCGGCCGCTGTCACACCAATGGAACCGACGAGGCTGGCCTTGTCGGCATAGATCTGGTCAGCGGCGCTGGCGATGTAATAGGCACCCGAGGCGCCCAGATCGGAAATCACCGCGTACAGTTTGATGTCCGGGTGCAGCCCGCGCAGGCGGCGAATCTCGTCATACACATAGCCAGACTGCACAGGGCTGCCGCCTGGGCTGTTGATGCGCAGGATCACGCCCTTGACCTTGGGATCTTCGAAGGCTGCACGCAGGCCGCCGACGATATTATCGGCGCTGGCGGACTCCTTATCGGCAATCACCCCGTTCACGTCGATTAAGGCGGTGTAGTTGTTGCCACGGGTGGCGCTTTTTTCCATGTCCATCAGCGGGCTGAACAACGCCAGCATGGCGATAAGCCAGATAAACGTCAGCAGCTTAAAGAAAATCCCCCAACGCCGTGCACGGCGCTGCTCCTGAACACTGGCCAGCAGGGTCTTCTCCAACAACTTCCAGCTTTTATCATCACCGCTTTCGGCCTTTTCGGGCGCTTTCCACTCGTCACTCATGCCATTAACCCCAGCAAAGACTTATCAGGCCCGGCTGAGCCAGGCTTGCAGTTCAGAAAAATGATCAATCGTCAGCCTGGGCTCGTATGCCTGCAAGGCTTCGGCTGCCTGAGCACCGTAGCTGACCGCCACGCTGTCCATGCCAGCATTGCGTGCCATCATCAGGTCGAAGGAAGCGTCACCCACCATCAACGCCTGACGCGGCGCTACGCCGCAATGCGCCAGGATCTGCTCCAGCATCAGAGGGTGAGGTTTGCTGGCGGTTTCATCCGCTGCACGGGTGATACTGAAATAATCTTCAAACCCGTGGGCCTTGAGCACCCGATCCAACCCGCGACGGGCCTTGCCGGTGGCCACGGCCAAGTGATAACCCTCGGCGCGAAACGCTTCCAGGGATTGCCTTACGCCGTCAAACAGCGGCGAAGGCGTGGCCTCCAGCGCGATGTAGTGATCAGCGTAATGATCACGAAAGGTCACCAGTTGCGCATCGCTGATCCGGGGGTACAAGGTACGGATCGCCTCGGGCAGGCCCAGGCCGATAATGCCTTTTACCGCCAGATCAGTGCATAACTCGAAACCCGAACGGGTCGACGCCGCGTGCATTGAGTCGACGATGCGCCCAATGGAATTGCACAGCGTGCCGTCCCAATCAAAAATCAGCAGCTTGTAGTCAGGGTGCGACACTCAAACGCTCCACGGTCTTGGCCCACATCTCATCGACCGGCGCCTGCAACTTCAGCTCGCCGCCATCGGGCAGCGGCACGGTGAGCATGTAGGCGTGCAGGAACAGGCGCTTGCCGCCCAGGTCACGAATTTCCCTGGAGAAATCCTCATCGCCGTACTTGGTGTCACCGGCGATGCAGTGGCCCGCGTGCAGGGTGTGCACGCGAATCTGGTGGGTACGCCCGGTCACCGGCTTGGCCTCGACCATAGTGGCGAAGTCACCGAAGCGGCGCAGCACCTTGAACAGGGTCAGGGCTTCTTTGCCCTCCTCGTCCACTTCGACCATGCGCTCGCCGGAGCGCAGGTTGCTCTTCTGCAGCGGCGCACGCACGCTCTTGATGGAGCTGGCCCAGTTACCACGCACCAATGCCATGTAGCGCTTGTCCACGCCATCGCCACGCAAGGCGGTGTGCAGGTGACGCAACATGCTGCGTTTTTTGGCGATCATCAGCAGGCCGGAGGTGTCGCGGTCCAGGCGGTGGACCAGTTCCAGCTCCTTGGCATCGGGTCGCAACTGACGAAAGGCTTCGATCACCCCGAACGTCAGGCCACTGCCGCCGTGAACCGCAATGCCGCAAGGCTTGTTGATCACGATCAGCTTGTTGTCTTCGAAGACAATCGACGCTTCCAGGCGCTGCAACAGGCCCTGGGCCAATGGCACCGGCTCGTCACGCTCAGGCACGCGCACCGGCGGCACACGGACGATATCGCCCGCCTGCAGCTTGTACTCGGGCTTGATCCGGCCTTTGTTCACGCGCACTTCACCTTTACGCAAGATGCGGTAAATCAAGGTCTTGGGCACGCCTTTGAGCCTGGCCAGGAGAAAATTGTCGATGCGTTGGCCGGCATATTCCGGCGAGACCTCGAGCAGCTGGACGCTGGGGGTCTGGGGGGCGGTAGTCGTCATGGCGGCGATGATAACAATTTTTTATGGAATTGAAGCACTTAATCATTGCTGCTATAGTCGCGAACGCCGCCAAAAGCGGCCTGGACAGAGGACTTGCGGCAAACTGCCGGCCCTGACCATCGCAATTCATCAGGACGCGAGGCCGTCCTACGGGGCTTTTGCCACCCTGGAAGGCTCAGGATTGTAACAAGCGCAGGTGACATGAGGCCTGAAGCGAGTGCAGAAAGCAGAGTGAATACTCGCGTTCTGCGCCGATATTTACGGCCAGTTCACAAAGTGCAGTCAGTCTTGAGCCAGACCACGGCGAATGCTTCGGAAACAACGCCTGTTAAGAGCTGAGTGAGAGCGCAGTCGCCCACACCTAGTCTTGTTTAGCCATGAGCGTGGACTCCCCATTGGAGTACACGGTAAATGCCAACCCGCTGCGGATTCTGCGCGCGGCAGCACCCGAATTATCAGGGATACGTGTAGGGTGGAGATGCACAACCGTCGGACCGTGTAGCATTAGGCTTATAAGACGCTTCATCTCGTCCACAGTCGCCGGTTGATTCCTCCTCCTGACCTTAGCTTTTGTTGAAGTGGTGCCTTTGTCACCACCGCTAACAAGCAGGACGCGTCCGTCGCGATACCGGCCCAATTGGCTCGTTATTGCTGGACACTGGAGTGGCCAACCACTCTTGACGCACCTGACACCGACCGTGAGAAGTCGTGTGTGCCGAACGCCGTTTCCGGCAGCCCGGAAACCGACGGTACAACATGAAAAGAATGCTGATTAACGCAACTCAACCCGAAGAGTTGCGTGTTGCACTGGTAGATGGCCAACGCCTCTATGACCTGGACATCGAATCCGGTGCACGCGAGCAAAAGAAGGCCAACATCTATAAAGGCCGTATTACTCGCATCGAACCAAGCCTTGAGGCTGCCTTTGTCGATTTCGGCTCCGAGCGCCACGGCTTCCTGCCCCTCAAAGAAATCTCCCGCGAATACTTCAAGAAAGCCCCCGAAGGCCGCGTGAACATCAAGGACGTCCTGAGCGAAGGCCAGGAAGTCATCGTTCAGGTCGAAAAAGAAGAACGTGGCAACAAGGGCGCTGCCCTGACCACCTTCATCTCCCTGGCCGGCCGTTACCTGGTGCTGATGCCGAACAACCCACGTGCCGGCGGCATTTCCCGTCGCATCGAAGGCGAAGAACGCAACGAACTGCGTGAAGCGCTGAACGGCTTGATTGCTCCTGCCGACATGGGCCTGATCGTGCGCACTGCAGGCCTGGGCCGCAGCAGCGAAGAAATGCAGTGGGACCTCGACTACCTGCTGCAACTCTGGACCGCCATCAAAGAAGCCTCCCTGGATCGTTCCGCGCCGTTCCTGATCTATCAGGAAAGCAACGTGATCATCCGCGCCATCCGCGATTACCTGCGCCAGGACATCGGCGAAGTGCTGATCGACAGCGTTGAAGCCCAGGACGAAGCCCTGACCTTCATTCGCCAGGTGATGCCGCAGTACGCCAGCAAGATCAAGCTGTACGAAGACAGCGTTCCGCTGTTCAACCGTTTCCAGATCGAAAGCCAGATCGAGACCGCCTTCCAGCGCGTGGTCGAACTGCCTTCCGGCGGCTCCATCGTGATCGACCCGACCGAAGCCCTGGTGTCCATCGACATCAACTCGGCGCGCGCCACCAAAGGCAGCGACATCGAAGAAACCGCCCTGCAGACCAACCTGGAAGCGGCTGAAGAAATCGCCCGCCAGTTGCGCCTGCGTGACATCGGCGGCCTGATCGTGATCGACTTCATCGACATGACCCCAGCCAAGAACCAGCGCGCCGTGGAAGAAAAAGTCCGCGAATGCCTGGAAGCTGACCGTGCCCGCGTACAGGTCGGCCGTATCTCGCGCTTCGGCCTGCTGGAAATGTCCCGTCAGCGCCTGCGTCCCTCCCTGGGCGAGAGCAGCGGCATCGTCTGCCCGCGTTGCAACGGCACCGGCATCATCCGTGACGTTGAATCGCTGTCGCTGGCGATCCTGCGCCTGATCGAAGAAGAAGCCCTGAAAGACCGCACCGCCGAAGTTCGCGCGCAAGTGCCGATCCCGGTGGCCGCTTTCCTGCTTAACGAAAAACGCAACTCGATCACCAAGATCGAACTGCGCACCCGTGCCCGCATCGTCATCCTGCCGAACGATCACCTCGAGACGCCGCACTTCGAAGTGCAACGCCTGCGTGATGACAGCCCGGAAGCCCACAGCGGCCAGTCCAGCTACGAAATCGCTGCTGCCGCTGCCGAAGTGGAAGAAGTCCAGCCAGCCGCCGCGACCCGCACCCTGGTTCGCCAGGAAGCGGCCGTTAAGACCGCACCGGCACGTGCCAACGCTCCGGTACCGACCGAAGTGGCTGCACCGGTTGCCGCGCCGGCCGCCATGCCTGAGCCAAGCCTGTTCAAAGGCCTGGTGAAGTCACTGGTCAGCCTGTTCGCCAGTAAAGAAGAGCCTGCTGCGCCGGTTGTGGTTGAAAAACCGGCCACCGAGCGCCCGGCCCGCAACGAAGAACGTCGCAACGGCCGTCAACAGAGCCGTAACCGCAACGGTCGCCGTGACGAAGAGCGCAAGCCCCGCGAAGAACGTGCACCGCGTGAAGAACGCGCACCACGTGAAGAGCGTGCACCTCGCGAAGCCCGTGAAGAGACCCCGACTGTAGCCCGTGAAGAACGTGCACCGCGCGAAGAGCGCGCGCCACGTACTCCACGCGCCCCACGTGAAGACCGCAAGCCACGTGGCGAGCGTGAAGAACGTGTGCGTGAACTGCGCGAGCCGCTGGACGCCGCACCAGCGGTAGCTGCCGTCGCTGCCGAAGCCGCCAGCGAAGAACGCCCGGCTCGCCAGCCGCGTGAAGAACGCGCCCCACGTGAAGAGCGCCAGCCGCGCCCACCGCGTGAAGAGCGTCAACCACGTGCCGAGCAAGCCGCTGCCACCAGCGAAGAAGAAGTGCTGACCGGTGAAGAGCAACTGCAGGAAGACGGTCAGGACAACGCCGAAGGCGATCGTCCACGCCGCCGCTCCCGTGGCCAGCGTCGCCGCAGCAACCGCCGTGAACGTCAGCGTGATGCCAACGGCAATGTGATCGAAGGCTCGGAAGAGACCGGCGAGAACGGCGAAGCTGCAACCGCAGAACCGACGGGCGCCGAACTGGCTGCCGGCCTGGCTGTGACCGCCGCAGTTGCCAGCACCGTGATCAGTGCACCGGCTGAAGCCCAGGCGCATGAGCAAGCTGAACGCGCTACCGCTGCTGTTGAAGAAACGGCTGCTGCAGAAGCACCGGTTGCCGAGACGCCAGCGGTTGAAGCGCCGGTTGTTGAAGCGCCAGTCGTCGAAGCCACTGCCCCGATCGAAGCCCCAGTGGTTCCGGAAGTGGAAGTTGCCTCGCCAGTGCGCGACGTTCAACCAGAAGTCGAAGTGACTGCTGTCGAGCCTGCACCGGTAGTCGAGCCTCAGCCAGTGGTTGAAGCCGTCGTTGACGCGCCGGTTGTCGAGGAAGCCGCCCCGGCAGTGCGTGAAGTTCGCGAAGAACAGACCGCTTTCCAGTGGACTGCCGAGCCAGCTGCACCGGTTGAAGCGCCAGCACCTGCCCCTGTGGTGGAAGAAGCGCCTGCACCGATTGCCGAAGTGGTTGCCGAGCCCGCCCCAGTGGTTGAGCCTGCACCCGTGATTGAAGCGCCAGTGGTTGCCGAAGTCGCAGCGCCCGTGGTTGAAGCCGCGCCTGCCAGCGCCCTGACCGAAAACGGCCGTGCGCCAAACGACCCACGTGAAGTGCGTCGTCGCCGCAAGGAAGCTGAAGCCGCCGCTGCTGCAGCCGCTGCCGCACCGGCTGCCGAAGCGATCGAGGCTCCAGCCCCGGTTGAGCACAAGGCCTTGGAAACAGAGCACGAGCCTAAACCCCTCGTCTGATTCCATCCGCCACTAAAAAGCCCCGCCTGAGTGATCAGGCGGGGCTTTTTTATGGGCGTTCAACTTTTGCCTTGTGGAGATCAACGGTGGGAGCTGGCTTGCCTGCGATAGCATCACCGCAGCGTGTCTGACACACCGAGGTGCCTGCATCGCGGGCAAGCCCGCTCCCACAGTTAGTCCGCGCTGAAACTCAATGCTTGCGGCAGGTCCACATCCCACAGCACACCGGGATCTTCCACTCGCACCTCCTGCACACTCGCCTGGGCGAATAACGGCTTTGCGCCACGATCACCGCTCAATGCCATCATTCGCGGCCCAAGCGCCCGGCCAAAAGCCACCGGATGCCCGTATTTACCCGCCTGCACCGGCACACTGATGCCATCGTCCTGGACCGCATCAACCACCCGCTCAATGGTCGACGGCTGAATAAACGGCATATCCCCCAACACCACCAACCAGCCATCGGTCTCACCACTGGCTGCGACAGCCGCCGCGATGCTGTCACCCATACCGGCCGATTCGAGCAGCAAGACTTCACAGCCATACGCCTTGGCCAAGCGAATAACGGCCAGGCGGTCCGGCGAAGTGACCAGCCAACGCCTTACAACGAGCCCTGGCAAATTCATCAACACCTGCTCAATCACTGGCCGCGTTACGCCGTCAAGCCCGATGCAATCAGCCAGCAGCTTGTCTTGATCAGCACCGGCCGCAGCGCGAAAGCGACTGCCCTGCCCCGCCGCCAGCACAATCGCCGTCACCATTACTCAGCCTCCACCGGCAACGGTTTCTTCTGCATCGGTGCCACGCCATTCTTGATCGCGACAATTTCCGCCATCAATGACAGAGCAATTTCGGCCGGCGTATGACTACCGATATGCAGTCCGATCGGCCCATGCAGACGCGCGATCGCCTCCGCCGACAACCCCAGCGCCGCCAGGGTTTCCCGGCGCTTCTGCGTATTGACCCGCGAACCGAGGGCGCCAATGTAGAACGCCGATGAGTTCAGCGCCGTCAGCAGCGCCATATCGTCCAATCGAGGGTCGTGCGTCAGGCAGACGATGGCCGTGCGCTCATCCGTCTGGATATTCAGCACCGCCTCATCCGGCATGCCGGGCACAAAGCGGCCATGCTGCTCTTCCCAGCCGTAGACGAATTCTTCGCGCGGGTCGCAGATCAGCACTTCGAAATCCAGCAGCCGCGCCATTTCAGCCACGTAGCGCGACAACTGCCCGGCGCCGATCAGCAACAAACGCCAACGCGGGCCGTAGATAGCCCGCAGGCGCTCGCCATCAAAGGTCACGACGTCGGTCTTGGCCGCGCCGCTCAAGGTCACCGTGCCACTGCTCAGGTCCAGTTCACGCGCGACGATCTGATGGTCTTCGCAGCGCGCCAGCAGCTGCGAGACCCAGCCAAATTCATCCACGCGTTCCTCAGTCAGGCGCAACGTGCCGCCGCACGGCAGGCCGAAACGCGCCGCCTCATCGCGGGTGACGCCATAGGTCACCAACTGCACCGGCGGGCCATCCTCCGGCAAGCGGCCATCCTGCAAGCGCGCGATCAAGTCGTCCTCGATGCAACCACCCGACACGGAGCCGATCACCACGCCATCGCCACGCAAGGCCAACATCGCCCCCGGCGGGCGTGGGGCGCTGCCCCAGGTCTGGACCACGCTGTACAAAACTACTCGGTGCCCGGCACGGCGCCATTCGAGCACGCTGCGCAGGACATTAAGATCCACACTGTCCATCAGGTCTCCTACGGCGAATGAAGTATTCACTTACTGTAAAGCAAGCAAAACCCAAAGCGCCACGCCAGAAACGCAAACGCCCCGAACCAGTCGGGGCGTTTGCAGGCTTTGGGTGTTGTTCACACCTTGGGCAATTTTTTACTTGATAGCAGGAGCAGGGCCTTCAGCCACGCCCAGGTCATCTTCCGGGCGGGTGTCGGAGATACCGGTGCCGCCGGACGCCAGCTCGCTGTGCAGCTTGTCGGTATCCAGCTCTTTAACCCACTTGGCCACAACGATGGTGGCAACGGCGTTACCGACCAGGTTGGTCAGTGCGCGGGCTTCGGACATGAAGCGGTCGATACCCAGGATCAGCGCCAGGCCGGCAACCGGCAGGTGGCCTACGGCCGACAGGGTCGCAGCCAGCACGATGAAGCCCGAACCGGTCACGCCTGCAGCGCCTTTGGAGGACAGCAGCAGCACCAGCAGCAAGGTGATCTGATGGGTGATGTCCATGTGGGTGTCAGTCGCCTGGGCGATGAACACGGCAGCCATGGTCAGGTAGATCGACGTACCGTCGAGGTTGAAGGAGTAGCCGGTCGGGATCACCAGGCCTACTACGGATTTCTTCGCGCCCAGACGCTCCATCTTGATCAGCATGCGTGGCAGTGCGGATTCGGAGGAGGAAGTGCCCAGAACGATCAGCAGCTCTTCACGGATGTAGCGAACCAGCTTCAACACGCTGAAACCGTGCGCACGGCAGATGGCGCCCAGCACCACGACCACGAACAGGATGCAGGTGATGTAGAAGCAGATCATCAGTTGGCCCAATTGCACCAGGGAACCTACGCCGTAGGCACCGATGGTGAACGCCATGGCGCCCAGGGCACCGATTGGCGCGAGCTTCATGATCATGTTGATGATGTTGAACATCACGTGGGCGAAGCGATCGATAAAGTCCAGCACCGGCTTGCCGTAGGCACCCAGGCGATGCAGGGCAAAACCGAAGATCACCGAGAACATCAGCACTTGCAGGATGTCGCCGTTGGCGAAGGCACCGACGATGGTGTTCGGGATCACATTGAGGATAAAGCCAACCACGCTCTGGTCTGCACCAGCGGTCACGTAGGCCGCGACTTTAGAGGCGTCCAGGGTCGCCACGTCGATGTGCATGCCGGCGCCCGGTTGCACAACGTTAACGACGATCAGGCCAATCAGCAGGGCAATGGTGGAAACAACTTCGAAGTACAGCAGCGCGTAGCCGCCGGTTTTGCCCACCGATTTCATGCTTTGCATGCCAGCGATGCCGCTGACAACGGTGCAGAAGATGATCGGGGCAATGACCATTTTGATCAGCTTGATAAAGCCGTCACCCAGTGGCTTGAGGGCCACACCGGTCTGCGGGTAGAAGTGACCGAGCAAAATACCGATAACGATTGCGACGATCACCTGGAAATACAGGGATTTGTAGATTGGCTGACGAGTCGTCATTGCAAAGTTCCTCAATCGCACCGTGTGACAAAGATCCGCCATTGCCCACGACACTTGAATTGCGAACCCTCCTGCACTGGAGGGATTTGTTGTTTGCGAGGTCTGTAGGAATAAACCTGCGCTGTAATCCTTATCGCAAACGCCGTGCCACTTTGCTCAAACTGTCTGAAGGCCTTTAGACATCAGGGCCGAGGTCCATGGCCACGCCATCGACGCCGTCGGTGAGGTGGCGGAATTCCGCCCACTCATCCCCTCTCGTCCTACAATTTGGCGGATATCCGCCTTGTCGCCCCACCCGGTGATGGCTAACATCCGCCACTCCATGGACGAGGCCCTCACATGCGTGAACGTACCATCGCCAGTCACTATGCCCGCGCCGCCCTGGGCGGTGCGCGCCGCGCGGGTTACGACTATTCGGGCCTGCTGCTGCAAGTGGGCATCACCCCGGAACTGCTGAGCGAACCCCGCGCCCGCATCGCCCCCGAGCAATTTACCCGGCTGTTGCAAATGCTGTGGCTGGGGCTGGACGACGAATACCTGGGGTTTGCCGAAGGCCCGAGCAAGCGCGGCACCTTCGCCATGATGTGCCACGCGCTGATTCACTGCCGCACCCTGGAGAAGGCTCTGGAACGCGGCTTATTATTTTATAGCCTATTCCCGCAGGGTCCGCGCTGGCAGCTGACCAGAGAAGGCGATTTGGCCCGCTTGAGCCTGGACGATTCGCAGCTGTGGGACCCGGACCACTTTCTCAGCGAGTGCCTGCTGGTGATCTGGCATCGCCTGGGCAGTTGGCTGATCGGCCAGCGCATCCGGCTACAGCAAGCCACGTTCAGCTATCCGATGCCGGCCCATGCGGGCGAATATGACCTGCTGTTCCCCTGCCCTCAGGTATTTGGCGCGCCGAACAGCAGCCTGGTGTTTCCCGCCCGTTACCTGAGCCTGCCGTTGTTGCAGGACGAGCGCACCCTCAAGCACTTTCTCGAGCGCTCGCCCGCTGACCTGTTGTCGCGACCGGATGAGGGCGACAGTTTAAGCAGCCAGCTGCGCCGCTTGCTCAGCCGCGACCGCACGCCCTGGCCGGACCTGGAGGCCGTCGCCCAGCACCTGCACATCAGCCCGCAAACCCTGCGCCGGCATTTGCGTGAGGAAGGCACCAGTTTTCAGGCGCTCAAGGATGAGTTGCGGCGGGACATCGCCATTTACCACTTGGGGCGGGCGGATTTGTCGTTACAGGAAATTGCCGAGCAGTTGGGGTTTTCTGAGCCGTCGGCGTTTCATCGGGCGTTCAAGAAGTGGACCGGATTGACGCCGGGGGCTTACCGGGCACAGGAGAGTTAGAGGTGCAGTGCTTGGGCGGGCCTCTCGCGGGCAAGCCCGGCTCCCACCTTTGATCGAGTTCACACAATCAAAAAGGTGAGAGCTGGCTTGCCTGCGATCTACGCAACTTTTAAAAGCAGCCTATTTCTCCTGTGGCGAGCAGGCTTGCCCTGCGTTGGGCTGCGAAGCGGCCCCAGTAAAAACACTGCAATTTTCCTGAAAAAACTCAGCGTCTGGATTTGGGTCTGCTTCGCAGCCCAACGCAGGCGGTGCGACGATTCGACAAGCCTGCTCGCCACAACAGCCCACCTGCCACAGACTTCGTGTTAATCGGTTGTGTAGATACCTATGCTGCGATGAGGCCGGCACGGCCTATAAAGATCACGCCGCCGGAAAGTGAATCTTGAACGCCGCGCCACCCAAAGGCGAATCCCCAAGGGTCAACCGCGCGCTGTAGCTTTCAATGATGTCCTTGACCACCGCCAGGCCAATGCCCTGCCCCGGATGCTGGCGGTCCAGCCGCTCGCCCCTTTGCAGAATCCGCGCACGCTGATCGGGCGGTACGCCAGGGCCGTCATCTTCGATGCACAGCTCAGTGCCTTCAAGGTTCTCCGTCAGGCTGATGCGCACTTCACTCAGGCACAGGCGATAGGCGTTTTCCAGCAGGTTGCCGAGCATTTCGAGCAGCGCGCCCTTCTCGATCGGCACATCGCACTCGGGCGGTAATTCAAAGGTCACGGTCACGCGCTTGTCGCGGTAAACCTTGTCCAACGTGTCGCACAGGCTTTGCAACACCGGCTCCAGGCGTACCTGGTGCCGCACCAGGCCGCTTTTTCGCAGGCTGGCGCGCTGCAATTGGTAGCCGATCTGCTGGCTCATGCGTTCGATCTGCGATTGCAGCACCCAGGCCTGGCCGCGTTCTTCCGGGCGCTGGGCCATGTCTTCGCTCACGCCCTGCAACACCGCCAGCGGGGTTTTCAGGCTGTGGGCCAGGTCGTCGAGGGAATCGCGGTAGCGCGCCCGTTGCTCGCGTTCGCTGTGGAGCAAACGGTTGAGCGAGCCGGTCAGGCGCAACAGTTCGCGTGGGTGTTCCTCGGTGAGGCTTTCGCGGGTGCCGCCTTCGATCTGGTCTAGCTCCTGGCTCAAGCGCCGCAACGCTTGCAAGCCCCAGGTCAGGCCCAGCCACAACAGCGTCAACAATACGAGCAAGGCCGCGCCGAAGCCCAGGTAGAGGTTTTCCTGCAGGCCTTCGAGGGTCAGTTGGTATTCACGCACCGGTTGCAGCGCCACGATACTGAACGCCGCGCTCTTGCCGCCCAGCAGCTTGACCTCGACGTCGTACACGAAAAACTCCTGGCCATTGGCTTCGCGAATCCGCGCAAATTCATTACCGCGCCCGTCGTAGCGCGGCTTGTAGTTGATGTTTTCTTCCTGGGTCGCCCGCGAGCGCCACACCAGATGCCCCTCACGGTCGTAGATGTAACCGAGCAGGCGACTGTCAGTGAGGTTGAAGCGTTCGTCCGGCAACTGCGCAGGCATCAGCAGGCGGTTGTTTTCGACCCGCGCGGCGGAAATCAGCGTGGTGACATCCGAGGCCAGGCGCTGCTCGATGGAATCCTGCAGCGCCAGGCTGAACGCGCCTTGCATGGCGGGCAACAAGCCCAGCATAAACAGCACGGCCAGGGTGGTGGCCGCGAGCATCAAGCGCACACGTAGCGAGCGAATCAACGGCAGCGCTCATTGAACAGGTAGCCCAGGCCACGCACGGTGTCGATCGGTTTGAACCCGGCCGGGCCTTCCAGCTTGCGGCGCAGGCGACCCACCAACACTTCGATCACGTTCGGATCCCGCTCGTCGTCATCAGGGTAGAGCTGTTCCATCAAGCGGTCTTTGGCGACCACCTGCTGATGGTGACGCATCAGGTATTCGAGAATCCGGTACTCGTAGGCCGTCAGCGCCAACGGTTGCTCATCCAGCGACGCCTGCTTGCGATTGAGGTCGAGCAGCAAAGGCCCGGCGACGATGGTCGACTGGGTGAACCCGCTGGAGCGGCGCAGCAAGGCGTTCATGCGCGCCTCCAGTTCTTCGAACTGGAACGGCTTGACCACGTAGTCGTCGGCACCGGCAGCCAGGCCTTCGACCTTGTCTTGCCAGTTGCCGCGCGCGGTGAGGATCAGGATCGGGAAAGTCTTGGCCTGGCTGCGCAGTTGGCGGATCAGGTCCAGGCCGCCCATGCCGGGCAGGCCCAGGTCGATAATCGCCAGGTCATGGTTGAATTGGCCGGTCTGGTAAAGGGCTTCCTCGGCATTGGCCACGGCTTCGACCACGTGGCCGCTGTCGGTCAGGCGGGTGAACAGGTGATGACGCAGCAGCGCCTCATCTTCCACGACCAGCAATTTCATAAGGCTCTCCAAGGCGATTCAACTGTCCGACAGGGGGATATCATAGCGGCCCTGCAAGTCTTGCGGGCGCAGTTTAATGCCATTGTATTGGCCCGTCAGGTGTTCGTAGCCGGTGCGGTAGGCCGGTTGCGGCGTGGTCATGCCCAAAGACTGGCCCCACGGCGCCGCCTGGCCAGCCACCTCGTCGAAGCTCACACGCTGGATCAGGTTGCTGGATTTCCTGGTTTTCTCGCTGCCGAAAGCGGCAAACGCACCGTCCGAAGCCTGAACCCCGGCAGTGGCGCCGAGCATGCTTAAGGCCAGAATCAGCTTTTTGATCGCAGTCATGGGGCTTACCTCTACGCGTTTTGGCTGTTGAAGCCAGACTACGCAGGCGCCCCTGAACTCCCCCTGAACGGGCTCTGAACCAGGCCTGAACCGTTACGGACTATCCACCGGCGCGCCAACTGACGCAAAATACCGCCCATGACGCCTCTACCCGCTTGCTGCACTCCGCTCGATGCCCATTGGCCACTGCCCATCCCGCTGCCGGGCACGGTGTTCTTGAGCACGCGATTCGACCCGGCCTTGTTGCTCGCCGATGACTTCCAGCGCAGCGCCGTGCCGCCTCCGGCCAGCATCCAGCGCTCGGTGGCCAAACGCCAGGCGGAGTTCCTTGCCGGTCGCCTGTGCGCACGGGCGGCGTTGCAACAGCTTGATCAGCTCGATTGCGTACCGGCCATCGGTGACGACCGTGCGCCGGTATGGCCTGGGCATATCAGCGGTTCCATTACCCACAGCACCGGGCACGCGGCGGCCATTGTCGGGCACAAGGCGCAATGGCGCGGGCTGGGGATGGACCTCGAAAATGTGCTGTCACGGGAGCGAGCGGAACGTTTGGCTGGAGAGATTCTGACGGCCGACGAATTGCAGCGCATGTCACTGGGGCCGCGCGAGCAGAATGCCCTGCTGGTGACGCTGACGTTTTCGGTCAAGGAGAGCCTGTTCAAAGCGCTGTATCCGATTGTGCACAAGCGTTTCTACTTTGAGCACGCCGAGGTGCTTGAGTGGTCGCAGGCAGGCCATGTGCGGTTGCGGTTGCTGACGGAGCTGTCTGCTGAGTGGTGTTATGGCACTGAGTTGGAGGGGCAGTTTGCGGTGGAGGGGGAGCAGTTGTTGAGTCTGGTGGCTGTCGGCGCCTGATAGATCGCTATCGCGGGCAAGCCCGGCTCCCACCTTTGATGTGCGAATACATCCAAAATGTGGGAGCTGGCTTGCCTGCGATAGCGGTCTTAAGTCTTGTCCTGATCCCTGGGCCAACTCAAGCTGAAACACGCCCCACCCAGGTTGTTGCTCTTGCTGATCAACGCCCGCCCGCCGTGCCAATAGATAATCCGCCGCACAATCGACAAACCCAGGCCATGCCCGCCTGAAGCTCGCGTGCGACTATCGTCCAGACGCAAAAATGGCGTGAAAATCCGCTCCCAGGCGCTTTCCGGCACCCCCGGCCCGTCATCTTCCACATCGATGCGGCAACGCACCTGCCCCACTTGATAGCTGATCAGCACCCGGCCCTGGGCATGGCGCATGGCATTGCCCACCAGATTTTGCAGGGCGCGGTGCAAGTAGCGCGGCTCGGCGTCGACCCAGGCATCGTCCCAGTGTGCCGAAGACAGGCAGATGCCACGGGCAACACTGACCTGCGGGCGCAGTGGCGATAATTCGCCGATCACCTGATCGAGCAAGGCGCTGAGGTCTACCCGCTGGAAATTCAGTTCCGGCGCGCCCTGCTCCAGGCGGGCGTAGGTGAGCATTTCGTCGACCAGGCCGTCGAGGTCCTGGATATCGCTGTCCATGCCGTCCATATATTTACGCCGCGCCTCTGGGGTGGCGGCGTCGCCGATCATCTCCAGGCCGAAACGCAGGCGCGCCACCGGGGTGCGCAATTCGTGGGAGACGGCGCGCACCAGTTCGCGCTGGATCGCCAGCAATTGCTGCAAGTGCTCGGCCATGCCATTAAAGGCGGCGGCCAAACGCCCCACCGAATCGGCGCCCCGGGCCGGTACGCGCACTTCCAGGTTGCCTTTGGCAATGCGCGTGGCCGCCGCCTCCAGGCCTTTGAGGCGGCGCTCAAGCTGGCGCACCAATAAATAGACGATCAAACCGATCAGCGTGAGGCTGATCAACGCGATCAGGATCAGCCACTGCGGCGGGTACGGGTTCATTTGATACAAGGGGCCTATTTCCAGCACCCACGGCGTGCCGACCATGCCGGCGAATACGCGGATGGAGTCGCCGCCCTTGCCCAGGGCCATCACCGTGTCGCCTTCCGCAACCCGGCGGCGCTGGTCATCATCCATATCCGCCTGATCCAGCGTCATCAGGTGCATCTCAAAGCCAAAGCCCTTGGCCTCTTTTATGTCCGCCAGGCGTTGCGGCTGCTCGGCCACCGGAAAACGCACCAGTTCGTCAGCCAACAGGTAAATCGTCGCACGCGCCAGCTGCTCGCTGATCTGCTGCACTTCACCGGTGAGCACAAGCTGCGACTGTTCACTGACCAGGCGCAGCACGCGCGCGGCATGCGGGCCGGTCTGCTCCACCAGCACCTGGCCACGCTGCAGGCGGTTGCGCTGGGTCAGGTCCAACTGCGCGTCCGCCAACGGACGCAGTTCCAGGGGAATGCCGAGCAAGCGCTCCCACACCGCCAGGGCGCGCTGGCGCTCGATCGCGCTCATCGGTTGCAGGTTGTCGCCCATCAGCGCAAAGGTGCCGTGGGCCAGGCGCTCACGGTACTGGCCGCTGCGCACTTCATTGAGCAGGTGCAGGGCCAGCACGCCAAGCAACGCCACCAGGATCAGCGCCGCGCACATGCCGCCGTAGATGCGCAGGAAGATCGAGTTCACAGCGGCATGTCGGCGGCAGCTTCGGGGACGAACAAGTAGCCTTTGCTGCGAATGGTTTTGATCAGGCGCGGGTGAATCGGGTCGTCGCCGATCTTGGGTCGAATACGCGAGATGCGCACATCAATAGAGCGGTCCTGGCCGTCGTAGCCAATCCCGCGCAAGGCAATAAAGATTTCTTCGCGGGACAGGATACGCCCGGCATTCGCCACCAGCAGCCACAGCAGGTCGAACTCGGCACTGGTCAGCTCGATGCCGCCGTCATGCAGCCAGGCTTCGCGCAGGGCGTTGTCCACCACCAGCGGGCCGAATTGCAGGCGCCGCTGGCTTTCCACGGCGGCGGGTAGTGCCGGCTCGCTGCGCCGCAACAATGCCTGAATACGCGCCAGCAACAAGCGCGGGCGCACGGGTTTGCACACATAGTCGTCGGCGCCCATGTCCAGGCCCTGCACCTGGTCCATGTCATCGGTGCGGGCGGTGAGCATCAGGATCACGCCGTCGTAGCGTTCGCGGACTTTGCGGCAGATGCTCAGGCCGTCTTCGCCGGGCAGCATCAGGTCGAGGATCACGAGGTCCGGTTGTTCGGCGACAATGCGCGCCGCCGCCTGGGCGCCGTCGCTCTCCACCGACACCTGCAAGCCGTTGCTCTCCAGGTAATCACGGGTCAACTCGGCCAGTCGCTCGTCGTCCTCGACGATCAATATCTGCCAGGCTTCTTGCTCCATGCGCTACCTCGGTTCTCATTATTGTCATGTGCAGCAAACACACTGCTGCCTCTATATGAAGGCCGATTGTAGCCATGGGCCAACCCTTAAACACAAGCCGGGAAATCCATTCGGTGATCGCGTTTTTTTGTGATAGGGTTCGCGCCCTCAAAAAACCAACAGACGGTTTTTGCCTTGGAATATTCGGTGACAAACGGCGTAATCCAGCAGTACTGCGGCCTACACGGGTGTTCCACGTTTCATACACATTTTACCCACAGCGTTATCCACAGGTAGTGCGTTGCTAAGCCCCCCAAAACGCATTATCTTGTACCTCGGCGCTAAAAAAACCCTACATGTAGGGTTTTAAGCAAAAAACCAAACACAAATCAGACAAGAAACTCAAGCGCTTTCTTGCTCCTGTTTGGTTGAACCAAAGCATTTTTTAAAAGCCCAAACCGCGCACGCGGATGGCAACCGTTTTCCAGCCCGATTGGCAGAAAACGGTACGGGTGTTGCAGTGCTTGCAGCGAGCAACTGTCACCCGGCAGGAATACGGCCAAGGGCTCTTTCAAGCCCCGAACCGAAGACTTCGGCATGGAAGCGGCGCGAATAGCTCCCTTCCTCCTGTCCCGAAGTTGTTATGCCAGGCCCAGGCCTGTTGTAAGTGCTTCAGGACGGAACGGTGGGCACCGTGATGGTGCCCAAATAAATATAGAATGTGGAGACAACCCCCCATGCAAACCGACACAACTCGCGAGAACCCGCAAGGCTCCGTGCCGCAGGCCGCTGATTCGAACCTGGATCTGTCCGCCACTGCACCTGGCCAACTGCGTGTGATCAAGCGTAACGGCACTGTCGTTCCTTATACCGATGACAAAATCACCGTCGCCATCACCAAAGCGTTTCTTGCAGTTGAAGGCGGCACCGCTGCTGCCTCGTCGCGCATCCACGACACCGTTGCCCGCCTGACCGAACAGGTTACCGCGACCTTCAAACGTCGCATGCCGTCGGGCGGCACCATCCACATCGAAGAAATCCAGGACCAGGTCGAACTGGCCCTGATGCGTGCCGGCGAGCAGAAAGTTGCACGCGACTACGTGATCTACCGTGACGCCCGTTCCAAGGAACGTGCCGTGCGCTCCCCGGCTGAAGAATCGGCCGTGCAAGCTCACCCATCGATCCGCATCACCCTGGCCGACGGCAGCTTTGCTCCGCTGGACCTGGGCCGCCTGAACACCATCATCACCGAGGCCTGCGAAGGCCTGGAAGAAGTCGACGGTGACCTGATCCAGCGCGAAACCCTGAAGAACCTGTACGACGGCGTGGCCCTGACCGACGTCAACACCGCCCTGGTGATGACCGCCCGTACCCTGGTTGAACGTGAGCCGAACTACTCGTTCGTGACCGCGCGCCTGCTGATGGACACCCTGCGTGCCGAAGGCCTGGGCTTCCTGGGCGTGGCCGACAGCGCCACCCACCACGAGATGGCTGACCTGTACGCCAAGGCCCTGCCGGCCTACATCGCCAAGGGCATCGAATTCGAATTGCTGAACCCGATCCTGGCCACCTTCGACCTGGAAAAACTCGGCAAGGCGATCAACCACGAGCGCGACCAGCAGTTCACCTACCTGGGCCTGCAAACCCTGTACGACCGTTACTTCATCCACAAGGACGGTATCCGCTTCGAATTGCCGCAAGTGTTCTTCATGCGTGTGGCCATGGGCCTGGCGATTGAAGAGAAGCAAAAAGAAGACCGCGCGATTGAGTTCTACAACCTGTTGTCGTCCTTCGACTACATGTCGTCGACCCCAACCCTGTTCAACGCCGGCACCCTGCGTCCACAGCTGTCGAGCTGCTACCTGACCACCGTGCCGGATGACCTGTCGGGCATCTACCACGCGATCCACGACAACGCCATGCTGTCCAAATTCGCCGGCGGCCTGGGTAACGACTGGACGCCGGTGCGTGCACTGGGTTCTTACATCAAGGGCACCAACGGCAAGTCCCAAGGCGTTGTACCGTTCCTCAAAGTAGTGAACGACACCGCTGTAGCCGTGAACCAGGGTGGCAAGCGCAAAGGCGCTGTATGTGCCTACCTGGAAACCTGGCACATGGACATTGAAGAGTTCATCGAGCTGCGCAAGAACACCGGTGATGACCGTCGTCGTACCCACGACATGAACACCGCCAACTGGATCCCTGACCTGTTCATGAAGCGCGTCTTCGATGACGGCCCGTGGACCCTGTTCTCGCCGTCCGAAGTGCCGGACCTGCACGACCTGACCGGCAAGGCCTTCGAAGAGCGTTACGAGTACTACGAAGCCCTGTCCCAGTACCCAGGCAAGATCAAGCTGTTCAAGACCATCCAGGCCAAAGACCTGTGGCGCAAAATGCTGTCCATGCTGTTTGAAACCGGTCACCCATGGCTGACCTTCAAAGACCCGTGCAACCTGCGCAGCCCGCAGCAGCACGTGGGCGTGGTCCACAGCTCGAACCTGTGCACCGAGATCACCTTGAACACCAACAAGGACGAGATCGCCGTTTGCAACCTGGGCTCGATCAACCTGCCGAACCACATCGTCAACGGCAAGCTGGACACCGCCAAGCTGGAACGCACCGTCAACACCGCCGTTCGCATGCTCGATAACGTTATCGACATCAACTACTACTCGGTGCCACAGGCGCAGAACTCCAACTTCAAGCACCGTCCGGTCGGCCTGGGCATCATGGGCTTCCAGGACGCGCTGTACCTGCAGCACATTCCTTACGGTTCGGACGCTGCCGTCGAGTTCGCCGACAAGTCCATGGAAGCGGTCAGCTACTACGCGATCCAGGCTTCCTGCGACCTGGCCGACGAGCGCGGCGCCTACGAGACGTTCCAGGGCTCGCTGTGGTCCAAAGGCATCCTGCCGCTGGATTCGCAACAGATCCTGATTGAGCAGCGTGGCCAGAAGTACATCGACGTTGACCTGAACGAAACCCTGGACTGGGCGCCGGTACGTGCCCGTGTGCAGAAAGGTATTCGTAACTCCAACATCATGGCCATCGCACCGACCGCAACCATCGCCAACATCACTGGCGTGTCGCAGTCGATCGAACCGACCTACCAGAACCTGTATGTGAAATCGAACCTGTCGGGCGAATTCACCGTGATCAACCCGTACCTGGTTCGTGACCTCAAGGCCCGCGGCCTGTGGGACTCGGTCATGATCAACGACCTGAAGTACTACGACGGTTCGGTGCAGCAGATCGAACGCATCCCGCAAGAACTCAAAGAGCTCTACGCGACCGCCTTCGAAGTGGACACCAAGTGGATCGTTGACGCCGCCAGTCGTCGCCAGAAGTGGATTGACCAGGCTCAGTCGCTGAACCTGTACATCGCCGGTGCATCGGGCAAGAAGCTCGACGTGACCTACCGCATGGCCTGGTACCGTGGCCTGAAAACCACTTACTACCTCCGTGCCCTGGCCGCGACCAGCACCGAGAAGTCGACCATCAACACCGGTAAGCTCAACGCTGTTTCCAGCGGCAACCACGGTGATGATTCGGTGCTGGCTGCTCCAGCCGGCCCGGCACCCGTGCCAAAGGCTTGCGCGATTGATGAGCCGGATTGCGAAGCTTGCCAATAAGCTGAGTGAGTCCCGGGCTTGAACGCCCGGGATGTAAAAAAACCGATAAACCTGAATGCATTTGGGTTTATCGGTTTTTTTTGCGCTACACGAATGCGTAGGCGTTGCCTTCCTGGGGCCCTTCACCGCGCCCACCCCACAATTCAATACGCCCGCCAATCACCGCCATTGAATGGTGGCCATAATCCACAACACCCAGCTTGCCACTTGCCAACTCGGAACTCGAAGACCGCCTGTAGAGGTCTTTCAGGCCAAGCCGGTCCAGCGCTTCCCAACCCATTTCGCCATTGTTCAAACTTTGCATCGCATGAGCGAAACTCTGTTTTGCAGCATTGGGGTTGTCATCGTAGCCATTGCCCTCCATTTGAGCCCGCTTGGCGCTCGCGGCATACATGAAGTTTGCGTCGGTAATCATGCCCGGATTATCGCCCTTGAACTGCGCGTAAGCGGCTGCATGCCTTAACTCACCCTTAGATAAAGTAAGCTCGAAACCGTCTCGCATTTTTACGTAGTAACCCCCTCCCGTCTCCTTCACATCCTTGAAGACGTCGGTAGGTTTTTGACCAAACTTCATCATCGCCCCCTTTATCGCGGAAACGGTGACGCAATTGCCGTCAGGGCCTTGGCTGAAACCACTCCAGATATTGTCCGGCTTTTTACCTGGGTTGCTTGCATCTGGCTTGTAGTTGAAATGCTTGGAACCGTCGGTAATCGGTAGATTACTCATGGGTTCGCTACCGCCGAAATTCTTCGGATTTACCCTGCCACCACCACCACCACCACCACCACCTGGTGACGGTCCAGGAGCTGGCGCTGGAGACGGCTCATCCGCAAATAAATCCGGAAACAGCCTCTTCAACAACGCGAGCAAATCGGTGGACGCGTCCTTCTTCAACTGCTCAAGGATCTCCTTGAACTTCTCCTCCCCCAGCGCTTTACGCTTTTCATTGAGCTTGTCCCGCAAGTCCTGGGCAGTTTGGTTCTTGTTGCCCTTTTCGGCGTCATCCAGCTGTTTGAGCATCTGGGCGACGGTTTTTTTATCGGCCTCTACGTCATCCTTTTTTTCCTCTGTAGGGTTAGCGCCCCACAGGTTTTGCCCCGCGCCACTGACGTCATAACGCACACTTCCAGCCCCAGGGCCAGACACCGACAAATTCCACATACCCCGCCCCCTAAGATCCAGCACCTTTAAGTCCGATAAGTGGAAAGAACGGCGAGGTCGGTTCCACAAAGGCCTGTCAGCTCGCAATTGAGCAAAGGGTGGGAATGGTTGCTGATCCAAATAGCAGGCAAAAAAAAGCCCCTCGCTAGAGGGGCTTTCATTCACAGCAGTGTCAGGCCAACCGCATCAGGTCATCTGAATAATGGTCTGCATGATGGTGCTCTGGGTGGAGATGGTCTTGGCGTTCGCCTGGTAGTTGCTCTGGGCCTTGATCAGGTCCACCAGCTCGTTGGTCAGGTTGACGTTGGAGTTTTCCAGGGACTTGGACACGATCGAACCCAAGGTGCCGGATTGCGGGGCGTCATAACCCGGCTGGCCCGAGGCGAAGGTCTCTTTCCAAGTGGTGCCACCCGACGGCTGCAGACCCTGCTCGTTGTTAAAGCTGGCCAGGGAGAGCTGACCGATGGCCTTGCTCTGCTGGTTGCTGAAGGTGGCGAACAGCACGCCGTTACCGTCGATATTCAGACCGGTGATCTGGCCGGTGGCATAGCCATCGGTGACCGGTGGGTTACGGTAGGTGGCCGAGTTGTACTGGGTGATGTTGCCCATGTTGATGGCAATACCGCCAGGGTTGGCATTCGCGCCGTTTTTGGTCCACACGCCATTGGTCACTGTACCCGGCACCCAGCCAGTCAGCTGCAAGGTAGTGCTGGAGGTGCCCCCGGTGACAATCCCGGTGAGTTTGCCAGCACCGTCAAAGCTCAACGTCGATGCCACCGGTGGCGTCGAGCCTGTGCCGGTAGGCGCCGAACCGTCTGGGTTACGGCCGTCGATCAGGGTGTAGGACTTCCAGGTATTGGAATCCGTTTTGACCAGGTACTGCACCATCGGGTGCGCGTTACCCTGGGTGTCGTACAGCGTAGTGTTGTACTGGGTGCTGAACGAGCTGGACTCGGTTGGATCGAACGGGTGCGCCGCCTGATCGATCACCGGCGAGGAAGAGTTCAGGTTACTGGTGGAGTCCACTTTGGTGGACGCCTTGGGCGGCAGGTTCGACAGGTTCAATTGCAGGTCGGTCAGCGCGCCCTTGATGATGTTGCCATCGGCGTCCGCGGCGTAGCCTTGCAGGCGCGAGGTGCCGGTGTTGTTGGTGATGTAGCCGTCTTTGTCCGAACGGAAGGTGCCGCTGCGGGTGTATTCCAGCGAACCGTCACTGCCCTTCTGCACGAAGAAGCCACCGCCCTGGATCGCCATGTCCAGCAAGCCGCCGGTGTTGTTGACGTCACCTTGGGTGAATTGCTGGGACACCGCCGCCAGGTTCACGCCGCTGCCGACACTGTTCTGGCCAGTGCCCAGTTTGGACGCCGCGTAGATGTCGGAAAACTCCGCACGGGACGATTTGAAACCGGTGGTCGCAACGTTGGCAATGTTGTTGCCCGTCACGTCCAGTTGTTTGTTGGCCGCATAGAGGCCGCTAAGGCCGATGTTAAAAGACATGTTTCTCTCCTTCTGCCGTATTTAGCCGGCTCTATGTACCGATAGTCTGAATTTGCGACAGCTTGACGCTGCCCATGCCGCCTGCAAGGTTGAGCAGCATTTCGCCGCCGGTCTTGCTCAACGTCACGCTGGTGACCGTTGCCGGCAGCGACGTCAACAGGGCAACCGAGTCGCCTTTGTCATTCTTGGTGCTGGCCGCGAAGGTATAAGTGCCGGCGGGGGCGACTTCACCTTTGTCGTTCTTGCCATCCCATATAAAGCTTGAATTGCCGGCGCTTTGGGCGCCCATGTCGATAGTGCGCACCACGTTGCCGTCTTTGTCGGTGATTTTTACCGAGACGTTACCTGTCGCTGCCGTCACCGCCACCGAGCCGGTCATGCTCTTGCTGGTATCAACCATGGCCTTGTCGGTCTGGGTGATGATCGAACGCCCGACCAGTGACGAGGCCTGCAACGCTTGCGAAGAGCTGAAGTTGCTGGAGATCGCATTCACCGAGTCGTTCAGGGTGTTGATGCCTTCCAGGCTGCTGAACTGCGCCAGCTGCGCCACGAACGCGCCGTTGTCTTGAGGCGACAGCGGATTCTGGTTTTTCAGCTGGGTCACCAGCAGTTGCAGGAACGCATCCTTGCCCAGCGCCTGGTTGCCCGTGGCCGCCTTGGCGGCACCATCAAGGCCGCTGTTGTCTGTGGCAGTCTTGACCTTGGAGTTGAACAGGTCCTGAACCGCCGTGTTGGGTGTAGAAGTGGTATCAACAATGGCCATTATTTGGCGCCCCTTATCACTGACCCAGGGTCAGGACCTTCTGCATCATGGTTTTGGCGGTGTTCATCATTTCCGCGTTGGTCTGAAACGAGCGGCTGGCGGAAATCATGTCGGCCATTTCCTCGACCACGTTGACGTTGGGGTAGTACACGTAACCCTTTTCGTTCGCGGCCGGATGGTTAGGCTCGTAGCGGGCTTCCAGGTTGCTCTGGTCTTCGACCACGCCGAGCACCTGCACGCCTTGGCCCGCCGCATCCTGGTTCTGGAACAGTGAATCACCGCTGCCGCTCTGGCCGGCCTGGCCGCCCTGGAACATGGTGGCGAACACCGGGTGACGGGCGCGGTAGGTCTGGTCAATGCTCGAAGACACGGTCTCGGCGTTGGCGATGTTACTGGCGACGGTGTTCAAACGCGTGGTCTGCGCGCTCATGCCACTGCCGGCAATATTGAAAACACTGGCGAGGGACATGGCTTACTCTCCGCGCAGGGCTGACATCAGCCCTTTGAATTTGCTGTTAAGCAGGGTGAAGCTGGCCTGAAAGTTCACCGAGTTCTCGGCGTAGGCCGATTGCTCCAGCTGGGCGTCGACGGTGTTCTGGTCGATCGACGGCTGCATCGGCGTGCGATACAGCAGCGACTCGTCACCATTGCCCAGGCCTTGCGCTTCGATATGACGGCTGTTAGTCATGTTCAAGGCAAAGGTGCCGTTCTTGGTCTTGTCCTGCTGTGCGGCGAGCACGGCGGAGAAGTCCAAATCCCGAGCCTTGTAGTTCGGGGTGTCGGCGTTGGCAATGTTGTTGGCCAGGACTTCGGCACGTTGGGCGCGAAAGCCCAGGGCTTGTTCGTGGATACCGAGCGCTTTATCGAAGCTGATGCTCATGGCGGAAACCTTTAGGCTGACCTGCTTTTCGTATCTGGGTTATAGCAAGGCCCATGCCAATTCGCCGAAGGCCCGTATTACAAGGGTTTGCGCAAGGTTTGCCGGCGGCAATGCCAGAAAAGCGGCAATGGGCTTCCGCGTGGCGCCAGTAAAGCGGCAATGGCGGTTGCCGCTTTTACACCCGGTGGCAATCCTTCAACAGGCTGCCCCAGTGCGCCAGATACCTTGACCGCTCGTCTGCACTGTCATTTCTGACAGTTGTTGCGCCTACGTCTTTGCGTGCCTCATCGGGTGACCCCCTACATGCATAAAGCAGAGGCACACCATGCTGACTATTCCCCCCCTCAGATTCGTCCTGCAGGACAACGCGCTACCCATTCCAAACCTCTCGACCAGACTGCTGATCGGCAATGCGGTTGAATTGTTTTGCCCCTTTGCCGTCAAGCAGGGTGATTTCGTCAACGCAAATTTGATCGGCGAAAGAGGCAGAACGTACAACCTGAGCTTTGAGGTGGAGAAAGACGAGGCCGGGCTCAACTTTTTGACTCACCGTTCAATCATTGTCGGTAAGTCAGGCACCAATGTTGTTTTAATACTACGCGTTCGACGTGGCAGCGACGTGTACTTTGCGCCGAACGCAACCGTGTCCATCGATGCCGGCGGCATCGTTGTGCCTGTTCCTGGCACAGTGTGGGATTTCGCCGATGGCACCTTCCAGGGCTGGGTACCTCAGTCAGTTTATGCAGGCAGGGTGCTGCACATCGTCAACGGCAGCGTGGTCGTTGACCTGCCCAGCAGCCAGGTAACCAAGGCTCACATCATCACCCAACCCGTATCGGTCATCGCTGGGCGCATCTACGATGTCAGCTTTGACGTCCTGGGTGGTACAGCCGCCGGAGATGGCTCGACGCTGTACCTGACGGTTAACGGCAGCCGAATCGGCGCCAACGTACAAAACATAACCAACGCATCAACACAAACCGGAACCGGGACATTTACCGCAAGCAGTACCGGCACCGTGCATTTGGGTATTTTCAACGAGACCATCCCCAGCAGGAACCATCTTCTATTCTTGGGCAATATCCGAATGACACCCAAACCCTGACCACCGCCCGTAAAAAACTGGCGCTTGGCGCGCATAAAAAACGGGAAGCCTTTGCGGGGCTTCCCGTTTTTTTTATGCTCAAGCCACCTTTATTTGGCCTGATAAATGATCCCGGGGCTGCACTGCACCATCTGGTAATGATCCGGCAAGCCGTTGAGCGCTTCGGATGCACCCAGGAACAAATAACCACCACGCTTGAGCGTACCGTGAATGCGCAACAGGATGTCTTTCTTCACCTCTGCCGAGAAGTAGATCAACACATTGCGGCAGAACACCATGTCGAACTTGCCCAGGCTGGCATAGCTGTCGAGCAGGTTGAACGAGCGAAATTCCACCCGGCTCTTGATCGGCGCCTTGACCGCCCAGCGTCCTGCCCCTTTGGGGTCGAAGAAACGTTGCAAGCGTTCCTGGGACAAACCGCGGCCCAGGGCCAGGCTGTCGTACTCGCCGGTCTTGCAGTTGGTGAGCATGGTGCCGGACAAATCGGTGGCGACAATTTGCGCGCCGGCCTTCAATTGGCCCATGTTCGTGCGCTCGAACTCATCGATGGACATCGAGATCGAGTACGGCTCCTGCCCCGACGAACAGGCGGCCGACCAGATGCGCAAGCGCTGGCCGGGACTGGCCTTGATGGCCTCCGGCAGCACTTTGTTCTTGAGCACTTCAAAGGGGTAAGTATCACGAAACCACAAGGTTTCGTTGGTGGTCATGGCATCTACCACCATTTCCTTAAGCCCACTGCGCGGTTGCCCCTGGATGCGCTGGACCAACTCACCCAGGGATTTAATGCCCTGCTGTTCCATCAGTTTGTTGAGACGGCTGGATACCAGGTACTGCTTGTTTTCACCGAGCAATATGCCACAGGCTTTTTCCAGGAAGACCCGGAACTGTTCGAAATCCAAATTACCCGTAGACAATGATACCGCCTCTTAAATCGTGTGACCGCCAGGAGGAAATCCCCCTAGCCGTGATCTGCTGCCTTGATCCGGTCGACTACCCGGGATGCCAGGTCATCAGGGCGGAATTTGGCCAGGAAGTCATCAGCACCGACCTTCTTGACCATCGCCTGATTGAATACGCCCGACAAGGAAGTATGCAGGATGATATGCAATTTTTGCATGCGTGGATCGTTACGTATCTCGGCCGTGAGGGTATAGCCGTCCATTTCCGGCATTTCAATGTCGGAGATCATCATCAGGAACTCTTCTTCCGGCTTCTTGCCTTCGTCCACCAGCTTGCGCAGGTAATCCAGGGCTTGGCGACCATCGTTCAAGGCCACCACTTCCACGCCGACCGTTTGCAGGCAACGGCTGACCTGCTTGCGTGCCACCGAGGAGTCATCCACCGTCAGCACACGCAGTGACACTGCCTTGTGCGCGGTTTCGGCGTCTACCACGCCAACCGAAATGGTTTCCGAGGTGGGTGCGACTTCGGCGAGGATCTTTTCCACGTCGATGATTTCGACCAACTGGTTGTCGACCCGCGTCACTGCCGTGAGGTAGTGATCGCGCCCGGTGCCCTTGGGCGGCGGATGGATCTCCTCCCAGTTCATATTGACGATGCGCTCCACCGAGCGCACCAGGAAACCCTGGGTCTTGGTGTTGTATTCGGTGATGATCACAAAGGGGCTTTCGCGGTCCTGCAACCCCGAGGAACCGGTGGCCATGGCCAGGTCGAGAATCGGGATGGTCGCGCCTCGGATATTCGCTACGCCGCAGACCACCGGGCTGGATTTAGGCAATATGGTCAGCTTGGGGCACTGCAGCACTTCCCGCACTTTAAACACATTGATGCCGTACAGCTGCTTGCCGTCCAGGCGGAAAAGCAACAGTTCCAGGCGATTCTGCCCTACCAGCTGTGTGCGCTGGTTTACTGAGTCCATTACTCCTGCCATGCCTTGACTCCTACGCTAAAACCTTTGGCTATACCTACAAGGGCAACGACGCTCACCCAACACTAAACGGCACGGGCTTTGCTATTTATTGGTCTATGAACCTTAAAACGACAGTTTTCCGACGCATCCCACGGTATCGCAGATTGCTCTGCGCAACGATGGCTTTGCTTGCCTTGGGCTCGGGCACCACGGCTCGCGCAGATAATGTCACCTTGCCTGATCTCCTTATCGGCGTCACCCAAGGCTTTCTTGAGTTCACTGTAGAAGATTATCTGGCGACCACCCAAACGCCGGGGCGTTACGAAATCCAGGTCAACCAACTGGACCCGCGCCTGCGCATGCCTATGTGCGACAAGGAATTGACGGCCAGCCTCGAAAGCCCGGCCCAGCCCATCGGCCGCGTGACGGTAAAAGTGCGCTGCGAGGGCGCCTCACCCTGGACCGTGTTTGTACCGGCACAGGTCAAACTGTTCCGCGATGTGGTTGTGGTCACACGCCCGCTCAAACGCACCGGCATCATTGGTTTTGAAGACGTGGCCCTGCGTGAACGCGACATCAGCCTGATCAACCAGGGTTACCTCACCGCTGTGGACCAAGCCATCGGGCAGAAACTGACCCGACCAATGGTCACCGACCAGGTCATTACGCTGGTGCATCTGGAACAGGCTGAGGTGATTCGCAAGGGCGACCAGGTGGTGATTTCCGCCAGCAGCGGCGGGCTGATGGTAAAAATGCCGGGGGAGGCGCTGTCCAACGGCGGGATGAGCGAGCAGATCCGGGTCAAGAACCTCAATTCCAACCGTGTGATCAAGGCGCAGGTGACCGCGCCGGGCCAGGTTGAGGTGGCGCTATAGAAGATCACCGCTGTGAGATCACTGGTGTGAAACGCCAGGTTTTCCTACACTGTGCGTGGGATGTCGACCTGTACAGGTTTATTGTCAAACGAGCCTAAAGTTTGTCCGGGTATGGCCGAAAACATGGCAAGCGTCCAAATACCCAGAGGTTTTTTTAACATGGTCATTGATTTCAGTCGTTTAAATAACACCCAGGCTTTGCCGGGCAATACGCGCACCAGCGGGGCAAAGGACGGCGTAGAAGCCAAGTCCCAGCCAGCACCTGCGGCCAAGACAGAACAGGCCAGCGCCAGCCAGAGCGGGGAATCGGTACACCTGAGCAATGAGGCTCAACAGTTGCAGAAGGTCACTGACTCGCTGCGCGATCAACCCGTTGTCAATAAAGCCCGCGTGGCCGAATTGAAACAGGCAATCGCTGATGGCAGCTATAAGGTCGACAGCAACCGTGTAGCCAGCAAGCTGCTTAACTTCGAAGCCGAGCGCTAGGCAAAGGCCTGCGCAGGGCTTGTGGACGCTTAAAACCCAAGGCCAGCCATGCACCACGACGAACATCTGCTTGAACTGATCATTGATGATCTGGCGCCGACGCAACTTCTGCTCGAGCTGCTCAAAGAAGAATCCCTGGCCCTCTATGGCCGGGATATGCGCTTGCTGGAGGAAATCCTGGCGCGCAAACAGTCGCTGATCGTGCTGCTGGAGCAGCATGGCAAGAAGCGCAGCGAAATTCTCATCAGCCTGGGCCTGCCGGCTGATCATGACGGCCTGGCACAACTGGCCAGCCACTCCTCGGTAGGCGCACAGTTGCTGGCGCAGAGCACCGCACTCAATCAATTGCTCGCCCAGTGCCAGGAAGCCAACCTGCTCAACGGCCAATCGATCCAGCTACAGCAGGCAACGACCGCCAACCAGTTGCGTATACTCCACGGCGGAGAGCCTCCGGCGCTGTACAACGCCCAAGGGTCGACCTCGCGCCTGGTCAAGCCAAGCACCCGCAGCCAAGCCTGACACCGGTTTACAGCGCGCCCTATCCAAGGCGCGCTACATGCTGGCAAAATGCCGGTTCTTGCGTGTAGTCGTATTTTGCCTGGAGATGGAAGAACCGTGTTCAACGCCCTTAATGCGGAAGATGCTCCGCAGCCACCCAAGGTGCTCACCACGCCTCTGGAAATCGCCAGCACGTTGCGAATGCTGCAAGAAAGCCATGACCCGCTGATTATCACTTTCCATGAACGCAGCCAGCGGTTCCAAAGCTATCTGGTGGATATAGATCGGGACAGCAAAACGCTCGCCCTGGACGAAATGATCCCCCGCGACGGTGAACGCTACCTTGAGAACGGCGAACCGTTCCGCATTGAAGGTTTCCATGACGGTGTGCGTGTCGCCTGGGAAAGCAACGGCACACTGACCATCAGTGAAAAAGGCGGCCACCGCATCTACACCGGCAGCATGCCCGACGAGGTGGTCTACCATCAGCGTCGCAATGCCTTTCGGGCAGCGTTGAAGCTGGCCCAACTGGTAAGCATCGAGCTGGGTGGCGAAAAGCTCAAGGCACCGATCAACGGCAAACTGCTGGACATCTCCGCCACCGGCTGCAAGCTGCGTTTTGAAGGCGACATTTCCGATCGCCTGCAGCTGGGCCAGGTCTATGACCGCTTTATCGCCGCCCTGCCCTTTGGCAGCATGACCACCTCGGTGGAGCTGCGTTACTTGCACGTCGAAGACAAGATCAACACCACCTTCGCCGGCGTGCGCTTCCATAACATGAGCGGCTTGGTTCAGCGCCAGGTTGAACGTTTTGTGTATCAGTTGCAGCGTGAAGCGCGGCGCTTTGACAAAGACGACGACCTTTAAGCCTTAAAGGCCGTATGAATAAAAACGGGCAGATCCTGATGGGATCTGCCCGTTTTTGCTTTCAGGGGCGTGCCCTACTCAAGTCGTGGGGATGCTCGTCCGGCCCCAGAGGCTCCGGCGGCCCTTCAAAAGCCGGTTCATCCGCGGGTTGTTGCGGGTCAGTTTCGATTTCAGGTTCCGGGTCGGGCACCACGCTCTGCATTTGCTCCTGCACCACCGCTTCATCCACCCGCGGGTCAAGGCAGGCCACCAGCGGCGAGCTGGACATGCTGTCGGGCATCGCCACGTGATGCAGCGGCGCATCGTCCACCTGATGCAGGTTAGTCACCGCCTTCGGCCGGATCCGCCATACCAGGACCAATGCACACAGGCTGAAAAAGGCGTACAGCATGTGGCTGCCGAACAGCTTCATCACCACACCCGCCAACAGCGGCCCGACACTCGCGCCGATGCCGTAGGTCACCAGCAACATGGCCGTCAGCGACACGCGGCGATCACCTTCCACATGGTCATTGGAGAACGCCACAGCCAACGGATACAGGCAGAACTGCACCAGCGAACACAGGAAGCCAGCCACAAACAGCACTTCCAGCGGCACTTGGGTCATCACGGCCAATGGCAACGCCGCCACCGCCAGGCACAAGGCAAAGCAGCGAATCAGCAAGGCGCGATCATAGCGGTCCGACAACCAACCCAATGGCCACTGCACCAACAGACCGGCAAAGATGCAGCTACCCATGAACAGACCGACCTGCTCGGTGCTCAAGCCTTGCTGCGAGGCATACAACGGCGCCAGGCCGTAGAACGAGCCAACGATCAGCCCCGCGCCCAGCACCGTACTCAGCGACTGCGGCACACGCTTGATAAAGAAGCGCGGCTCCATAGGCGCAGGGTGCAGCGGCGCCGGGTGAATGCGTCGGGTCATGGCCACCGGCACCAGGCACAAGGCAAAGCACAGCGCCACCAGCATGAGCAATTCGAGGCCAAGCTGCGGGTGCATGACCAGGATCAACTGACCCAATACCAACCCGAGATAGGAGGCGATCATGTAGCCGCTGAACACCACGCCGCGCTGCTTGGCGTCCGCCTGCTCATTGAGCCAGCTTTCGATAACCATGTACTGGCACATCATCCCCAGGCCCACGATCATCCGCAGCACAATCCAGGCCGGCAGCCAGTTGATGAGGCCGTGGCCCAACACCGCCGCGCCGACAATCCCGGCACAGGTGGCATACGCGCGAATATGCCCGACGCGGGCAATCAGGCGATGCCCGATCTTGCCGCCCAGCACCAGGCCGAAGTAGTTGGCCGCCATCAGCGCACCCACCCACAGGCTGTCGACGTGGTCGGCTGCCAGACGCAAGGCAAGGTAAGTGCTGAGCAGGCCGGACCCGATCAACATCATCAAGGAGGCGAAATAAAGGGCTCGAAAAGATTTCCAGATCTGGCGCATCGGCGTTCCGAGCGGCTCCTTGCAGTGAGGGACAGGGCTATCAGCATGATAGTCCGGGGTTGCCGGGAGCGGACAGACGCAGCGGGCCGTTTTCCGGGGAATATTTTGCTTAATCGTTCAGACGCTGCCTGGCCGCATGCAAGGTACATATGCAACGTACAAAAGCGACGAGAAACACACTGCGCACCTGCTGTGAACCCTGATAGGCGGCAAGGTTCGACCGGTGTTGCAGGCACGCACAAAAAAGCCCTGCCAGGACAACCTGTGCAGGGCTTTTGAAGATGGTGTCCCAGGGCCGGTTCGAACGGCCAACCTTCCCCTTAGGAGGGGGATGCTCTATCCAATTGAGCTACTGGGACAAATGACAGCCATCGGGCACGGGGCACAGCGACGGACGGCGTGCATGTTAACGGCCAAGGTGGGTTTTGTCATGTCGTCCGTGGGCTTTTTGAGTGTAGGCCGATCCTTGTTCGACCGAGGCCCGCGTTGCCCCGCAGCCACGGGGCCTGGATGCTGTCGTGCAAAATGCATTACCCCAAAATGCCATCATTGCAAATTGCAACCCGACGCCGCTTTAAAGTAGACTCAAGTCATTGATTTTAATGAAATAATAGATTGGCACGGGACCTGCAATACTTCTCCTACAAACCCATCCAGCCACGGCGTTTAGCGGAGAACATGACCATGAACAGTGCCCTTCTGTTAGCCCTCAACACCATAGCCTTGGCTGCACTGGTGATGTTTCATTTCCAATCCACCGGCAGTAATGATCCTGCGCAACTTAGCCAGGCCGTGCCGCACCATCTGCAACAACGCCCGCAATTGGCGGTGATGACGCCCAACGCGCAATCGCCGGTACGCCTGACCCAAGGCACCCAGACTGCACCGGCATCCGAACATTGGGTTTTCTAAGGACGCCATTCATGAGCAAATCCGCCTGGCTGTTTTTATGCCTGACTGTCGCCACTGGCCTCCTGGGCCTGGGCGCCAGCTCCGAAGATGGACAAACTGCTGCAATGGTCGCAGCCGGCGTATTCACGAGCCTGCTTGTGCTGACGCTTTTCATGGGCCGCAAAATCAAATTCGACCCCGTTTTGCGGTAATCTCTGCGCCACCTCCCTCCCTCGACCTTATGTCGCCCCGCCCTAGCAAATCGGCAAATTGCCACTAGTCTTAAAGATAAGGGCAAAAGGCCACTTTGCTTTAGGATATGCGGCCTCAATCCCTGCGCGAGCCTGGACTTACGGGAAGTTCCCCAGAGGAATGACGCGTTGAAAAGTTTTCCAACCAGTCCGCAAAAATGCAAATGAGTGCTGGCATTAAGCCTTTAGTCAGTTCAATATTTGTCACAGAATTGACGCCAAGGAAATGTCAAATCTGAGGCATGATGCGGCCTCTTTGCAATTCGGGTTGAACTTTGGTCGTGAGCCTTGTCTTAACACTCATCTTGCGGCCAATTCCAAAAACCGCTCCCCTGAACTAACCGGTTAAATATATGCGCCCATTGAAACAGGCAATTTATTCCAGCCGTACGGCTGACAAGTTCGTCGTACGTCTGCCAGACGGAATGCGGGAACGCATTGCCGAGGTGGCTCGCAATCATCACCGCAGCATGAACTCCGAAATCATCGCGCGCCTGGAGCAGAGCCTTATTCAGGAAGGTGCGTTGGGCGAAGAGTTGAGCATGCGCCTGGACAGCCCTGAGCTGTCACTACACGAACGCGAACTGCTGCAGCGTTTTCGTCAGCTCTCCCACCGCCAGCAAAATGCTCTCGTCTCGCTTATCGCGCACGACGTTGAGGCGGCCGCAGAAGCCAATTGATCTGCAACTGAAAGCCGAAGCCAGCGCTATGCTGGCTTTTTTTTGCGTGAAATTTGAGGGCACCGCAGAGGGCTTGTGTGGGAGCGAGCTTGCATTTGCTAGCAAGCCCGCCCCCACAGGGGATCAGAGCAGAAAGATCGTCGCCAGGCCCAGGAAGATGAAGAAGCCACCGCTGTCGGTCATGGCCGTGATCATCACACTGGCACCCATGGCCGGGTCGCGCCCCAGGCGTGCCAGTGTCATGGGGATCAACACGCCCATCAACGCCGCCAACAGCAGGTTGAGGGTCATGGCAGCCGTCATCACCACGCCCAGCGACCAACTGCCATACAGCAAGTAGGCCACCACGCCGATCACCCCGCCCCACACCAAGCCATTGATCAGGCCCACGGCCAATTCTTTGCGCAACAGGCGCGAGGAGTTGGCCGTACTCACCTGGTCCAGTGCCATGGCACGCACAATCATGGTGATGGTCTGGTTACCGGAGTTACCCCCAATACCTGCCACGATCGGCATCAGCGCCGCGAGGGCGACAAGCTTCTCGATGGAACCTTCGAACAACCCGATCACGCGCGAAGCGATGAACGCCGTGATCAGGTTGATCGCAAGCCACGCCCAACGGTTATGCAGGGAGCGCCAGACTGACGCAAAAATATCTTCCTCTTCACGCAGACCCGCCATGTTGAGGACTTCGGTTTCACTCTCTTCACGAATCAGGTCGACCATTTCATCGATGGTCAAACGGCCAATCAGCTTGCCGTTCTTGTCGACCACAGGCGCCGAGATCAAGTCATAACGCTCAAATGCCTGGGCAGCCTCGTAGGCGTCTTCATCCGGGTGAAAACTCACCGTATCGCTGGCCATCAGATCCGCTACTTTCTTTTCCGGATCATTGACCAGCAGGCGCTTGATCGGCAACACGCCCTTGAGAATGCCTTCGTAGTCGACCACGAACAGTTTGTCAGTATGGCCCGGCAGCTCTTTGAGCCGACGCAGGTAACGCAAGACCACTTCCAGGCTGACGTCTTCGCGGATGGTGACCATCTCGAAGTCCATCAATGCGCCGACCTGATCCTCGTCATAAGACAACGCGGAGCGCACACGCTCACGCTGCTGGCTGTCGAGGGCCTCCATCAACTCATGGACAACATCACGCGGCAGCTCAGGCGCCAGGTCAGCCAGTTCGTCGGCGTCCATCTCCTTGGCAGCGGCCAGGAGCTCGTGATCGTCCATGTCGGCGATCAGGGTTTCACGGACCGAGTCGGATACTTCAAGGAGGATGTCGCCGTCGCGGTCAGCCTTGACCAACTGCCACAGGGTCAGTCGATCATCGAGTGGCAAGGCTTCAAGAATATAAGCGACGTCGGCGGAGTGCAGATCATCGAGCTTGCGTTGCAGCTCAACGAGGTTTTGCCGGTGAACCAGGTTTTCGACGCGGTCGTGGTGCGGACCTTCCTGGCGGTGCGTGAGGTCTTCGACCACGCGCTGACGCTGCAGCAGCTCGATGACTTGAGCCAGGCGATCCTGCAGGCTGTCTTGTGTTTTCTTTACTTCTACTTCGGTCATAGGCGAACTCCACTCCCAGCAGCGGGGCACGCCGGAAGGATCAATCAGTCAATTCATGATTGGTAAAACGGGGTACTGAGCAACTACTGGGTAAGTCCATGGAGGTATTCCACAAGCCCCGGCGGGGCTGACGGGCGCAATGATACACGCTGCGCGCGCTTTAAACGTTAAAAAACTGGAAAGAACAAGCGCTTGCGAGCCAAAGCTGAGCATTGGCTGCATCTATGAACTGCGACGACACAGCCCGAAAGGAAAACACATGAGACAGGAGAAAGAGTTGAAATCCTACACAAACCCCAGACGGCAAAAAGCCCGCACTAGGCGGGCTTTTTGTTTGTATGGTGCACTCGACAGGATTCGAACCTGTGACCGCTCGGTTCGTAGCCGAGTACTCTATCCAGCTGAGCTACGAGTGCAGATTGTGTTTTTAGACCAGATCACAACTGGTTGAAGCCAAGTCACCTGCATTGCTGCAACTGACTCTTAAATGGTGCACTCGACAGGATTCGAACCTGTGACCGCTCGGTTCGTAGCCGAGTACTCTATCCAGCTGAGCTACGAGTGCATTTGTTGCCGCGCATTATAGGCCGTTCAATCTCTATGTAAAGCTATTTTTTCGTTTAATTTCAACAACTTAGCGAAAAAACCAGATTGCAACGTACTAAGCAAATAATGGCGGAGAACGGGGGATTCGAACCCCCGACACCCTTTTGAGGTGTACTCCCTTAGCAGGGGAGCGCCTTCGGCCACTCGGCCAGCTCTCCGCAACACGGGGCGTATATTAACCACGTTCATCCCCGTTTGCAAACATAAAAAACGATAAAAATTAAAGGCTTGGTTCTTCGTCCTTCTCTTTCTTGATCCGCAGGTAGATTTCCTCGCGGTGGACAGCTACCTCTTTCGGAGCGTTAACCCCGATACGTACTTGATTGCCTTTGACGCCGAGCACGGTCACGGTGATTTCGCCATCACCGATAATCAGGCTTTCTGCGCACCGACGAGTCAGAATCAGCATAGCTTTCACCTCACGCATTTCAGTTCAGGAACAACAGTCTGCAAAAAAAAGGCGTTCGACCTACAACCTGATGGCCATAGCCCTAACGACCTAAGTATTGTCGAGCGCACGCAAAAGACCATGCGCTCCACAAAAAATGAAAGGCGCGGTATACCGCGCCTTCCTGGTATCGCATCACTCGCCCGGTCGGGCCGGAGCGTCCAGCTCAAAAGCGGTGTGCAGTGCGCGCACTGCCAGCTCCAGGTACTTCTCTTCGATCACCACCGAGACTTTGATTTCCGAGGTGGAGATCATCTGGATGTTGATGCTTTCCTTGGCCAACGCCTCGAACATGCGGCTGGCAACGCCGGCATGGGAACGCATGCCCACGCCCACGATCGACACCTTGGCAATCTTGGTATCCCCGACCACTTCACGGGCGCCAATCTCGCTCGCGGTGTTCTGCAGGATACGCTCGGCAGCATCGTACTCGTTGCGGTGCACAGTGAAGGTGAAATCGGTGGTGTTATCGTGCGAAACGTTCTGCACGATCATGTCGACTTCAATGTTCGCGCCACTGATAGGGCCGAGGATCTTGAACGCCACGCCCGGGGTGTCTGGCACGCCACGGATCGTCAGCTTGGCTTCATCGCGGTTGAAAGCGATGCCGGAAATGATCGGCTGTTCCATGGATTCCTCTTCATCAATAGTAATGAGGGTGCCCGGACCCTCTTTGAAGCTGTGCAATACGCGCAGCGGAACGTTGTACTTGCCGGCGAACTCCACCGCGCGGATCTGCAACACCTTGGAACCGAGACTGGCCATTTCCAGCATCTCTTCAAAGGTGATCTTGTCCAGGCGCTGGGCCACGGACACCACACGTGGGTCGGTGGTGTACACGCCGTCCACGTCAGTATAGATCTGGCATTCATCGGCCTTGAGCGCCGCTGCCAGCGCCACGCCGGTGGTATCCGAACCACCACGCCCGAGGGTGGTGATGTTGCCCTGCTCATCCACACCCTGGAAGCCTGCTACAACTACCACGCGGCCGGCTTTCAGATCTGTGCGGATTTTCTGATCGTCAATCTGCAGGATGCGTGCCTTGGTATGCGCGCTGTCGGTGAGGATGCGCACCTGGCTACCCGTGTAGGACACTGCCGGCACACCACGCTTGTTCAGTGCCATGGCCAGCAAGGCAATGGTTACCTGCTCGCCGGTGGACACGATCACATCCAGCTCACGCGGCAGCGGCTGTTGGTCACCACTGATTGCCTTGGCCAGATCGATCAGGCGATTGGTTTCGCCGCTCATGGCCGACAGCACCACCACCAGGTCATCGCCGGCGTCGCGGAATTTCTTAACCTTGTCGGCGACCTGCTCGATTCTTTCGACAGAGCCGACCGAGGTGCCTCCAAATTTCTGTACGATCAAAGCCATTTCTAAGCCGCCTCAGCCCGTAAAGGGGCGCCCAATAAACAAATCGTCCAGCACCCAAACGAGCCCATGACTAGACCATGGGCTCATTAACAGTGCCTTAAATGCCGGCCTCGACAAACGGCACGGTCAGGGCCAGGGCCGCGTCCAGGGAGCCTGCGTCTACACCACCGCCTTGCGCCATGTCCGGACGACCACCGCCCTTCCCGCCCACTGCCGCAGCGGCTTGCTTCATCAAATCACCGGCCTTGAGTTGGCCAGTCAGGTCTTTGGTTACACCGGCAACCAGAACGACCTTTTCCTCATGGACACCGCCGAGCAGGATCACTGCGCGGCCGAGCTTGTTCTTCAACTGATCGACCAAGGCCAACAGCGCCTTGCCGTCCTGGCCGTCCAGGCGCACAGCCAGTACTTTCACGCCCTTGACGTCCAGCGCGGAGGCCGACAGATCGTCGCCCGCTGCGCTCGCCGCCTTGGCTTGCAACTGCTCCAGCTGTTTTTCCAGTGCGCGGTTGCGCTCCAGCACGGCCGACAGCTTGTCGATCAGGTTGTCGCGGCTGCCCTTGACCAGGCCGGCCGCTTCCTTGAGTTGTTCTTCAGCCGCATTGAGGTAAGCCAGGGCCGCAGCACCGGTGACCGCTTCAATACGCCGTACACCAGAGGCCACGCCGCCTTCGCTGATGATTTTCAACAGGCCGATATCGCCCGTACGGTTAGCGTGGATACCGCCACACAGTTCCACCGAGAAGCTGCCGCCCATGCTCAGTACGCGCACTTCGTCGCCGTACTTCTCGCCAAACAGCGCCATGGCGCCTTTCTTCTTGGCGGTTTCAATGTCGGTTTCTTCGGTTTCAACCGGGGTATTCTTGCGAATCTCGGCGTTGACGATGTCTTCCAGCGCCTTGATCTGCTCAGGCTTGATCGCTTCAAAGTGGCTGAAGTCGAAACGCAGGCGCTGGCTATCGACCAACGAACCCTTCTGCTGCACATGCTCACCCAGCACTTGGCGCAACGCAGCGTGCAGCAAGTGAGTGGCAGAATGGTTCAAAGCAGTTGCATGCCGCACGTCGGCATCGACTTGAGTGTCGACCGGAGCACCGACCGTCAGGTTGCCCAACACCAGCACACCGTGGTGCAGGAACGCGCCGCCGGTCTTGGTGGTGTCACGCACTTCAAAACGCCCGGAGGTCGAGCTCAGGAAACCACAGTCACCCACCTGGCCACCGGATTCGGCGTAGAACGGCGTCTGGTCGAGGACCACCACCGCTTCGTCGCCTTCGCTCAATACGTCGACCGACTTGCCATCTTTGTAGATGGCCACGATCTTGGCCGCGCCAACGGTCGCCGCGTAACCGGTGAACTCGGTGGGCACGTCAACCTTGACCAGGGTGTTGTAGTCCAGGCCAAAGGAGCTGGCGGAACGGGCACGCACGCGCTGGGCTTCCATCTCACGCTCAAAACCCGCCTCATCGATGGTCAGCTCGCGCTCACGGGCGATGTCGGCGGTCAGGTCCATCGGGAAACCGTAGGTGTCATACAACTTGAACACTACATCGCCCGGCACCACGGTGCCTTTGAGTTCAGCCAGGTCCTGCTCGAGGATCTTCAGGCCGTGCTCCAGGGTCTTGGAGAACTGCTCTTCTTCAGCCTTGAGCACGCGCTCGATGTTGGCCTGCTGCTGCTTGAGTTCCGGGAAGGCATCGCCCATCTCGGCGACCAGCGCGGCAACGATCTTGTAGAAGAAGCTGCCGGTGGCGCCCAGCTTGTTACCGTGGCGGCAGGCGCGACGGATGATGCGGCGCAGCACATAGCCGCGGCCTTCGTTGGACGGCAGCACACCGTCAGCGATCAGGAAACCGCACGAACGGATGTGGTCCGACACCACCTTGAGCGAAGACTGGTTGTCATTGGCGCAGCCAATGGCGGCCGCCGACGCGCTCAGCAGGTTGGTGAACAGGTCGATTTCGTAGTTGGAATGCACGTGCTGCATCACCGCACTGATCCGCTCCAGGCCCATGCCGGTGTCCACCGACGGCGCCGGCAGCGGATGCAACACGCCATCGGCGGTGCGGTTGAACTGCATGAAAACGTTGTTCCAGATCTCGATGTAACGGTCGCCGTCTTCTTCCGGCGAGCCCGGTGGGCCGCCCCAGATGTCGGCGCCGTGATCATAGAAAATCTCGGTGCACGGGCCGCACGGGCCGGTATCGCCCATGGTCCAGAAGTTGTCGGAAGCGTAAGGCGCGCCCTTGTTGTCGCCGATGCGAATCATGCGCTCGACGGGCACACCGATTTGCTGGGTCCAGATGTCATAGGCTTCGTCGTCGGTCGCGTAGACCGTGACCCAGAGCTTTTCCTTGGGCAGCTTCAACACGCCGGTCAGGAAGGTCCAGGCGAAGGTAATCGCATCTTTCTTGAAATAGTCGCCGAAGCTGAAGTTACCCAGCATCTCGAAGAAGGTGTGGTGGCGAGCGGTATAGCCAACGTTTTCCAGGTCGCTGTTCTTGCCGCCGGCGCGTACGCACTTCTGGCTGCTGGTGGCGCGGGTGTAGGCGCGCTTTTCCTGGCCCAGGAAGCAGTCCTTGAACTGGTTCATCCCCGCGTTGGTGAACAGCAGGGTTGGGTCATTGCCTGGGATCAAGGAGCTGGAGGCTACACGGGTGTGGCCTTGCTCTTCGAAGAAGCGAAGGAAGGCTTCACGGATTTCTGCGCTTTTCATTAGGTTCTTCCACGGAGTCTGCGGCCAAAGGCCAGTGCGCAACATCATCAGACGGAGCGACGGCAAAGGGCCGCATTATATCGGCCCTTTGCCGGTGGTACAGCGTGTTTATGCGATAGAAACAGTCAATTAGACGGTCTGCACGATCATTTTCGGGAAAACTCGACAAATGTCTGCACCACCTGCTCCATCTGCACTCGGCTGACATCCAGGTGAGTGACCATGCGCAGACGCGGCGCGGCGCTCAACTTGATCCCGCGTTCGGCGGCAAAGGCCTTCAGCGCCTGGGCCTGATCGCCAATCTGCACGTACACCATGTTAGTTTGCACCGGCTCCACTTCAAAGCCTGCGTCGCGCAGTGCATCGCCCAGCCATTGGGCGTTGGCGTGGTCATCCGCCAAGCGCTGCACCTGATGATCCAGGGCATACAAGCCCGCCGCCGCCAGCGAGCCGGCCTGGCGCATGCCGCCACCGACCATCTTGCGCAGGCGCCGCGCCTTGGCGATCAGCGCGGTGGAGCCGCACAGCACCGAGCCGATCGGCGCGCCGAGGCCTTTGGACAGGCAGACCGACACCGAGTCGAAATGCTGGGCAATCTCCCGCGCATCCACACCGAGCTTCACCGCCGCGTTGTAGAGTCGCGCGCCGTCCAAGTGCAAGGCCAGGCCATGTTCACGGGTAAACGCCCGCGCTTTCGCCAGGTACGCCAGCGGCAGCACTTTGCCCTGCATGGTGTTTTCCAACGCCAACAGGCGGGTGCGGGCGAAGTGGAAATCATCGGGCTTGATCGCCGCCAGTACGTGGTCCAGGTCCAGCGAACCGTCGGCTTGCACCTCCAGCGGCTGCGGCTGGATCGAGCCGAGCACCGCCGCGCCACCGCCTTCGTATTTGTAGGTGTGGGCCTGCTGGCCGACGATGTATTCCTCGCCACGCTCACAGTGGGCCATCAAGGCAAGCAGGTTGCTCATGGTGCCCGTCGGCACAAACAACGCAGCGGCAAAGCCCAGGCGCTTGGCCAGTTCGGCTTCCAGATGGTTGACGCTCGGGTCTTCGCCGTAGACGTCATCACCGCTGACGGCAGTGGCCATCGCGTTGAGCATGCCGGCGGTGGGTTGGGTCACGGTGTCGCTGCGCAGGTCTATGACGGTCATCCGGGGGCCTCTGAATAGGGTTGTCGTATTGACGATTACTGCGGGCAAAGCCACGCAATATCAAGCCCCACGTGCATTCAATCGAATACCAACCAAACAAACCGATATAGGTTATCGATACGGCGATCGTGCAGTTTCTGAAAAAGCATGTTAAAAACTCTCCGCCGCCAGGGTTCTGGCGGCAACGTTCTCAGGGCGGGGTGTAATTCCCCACCGGCGGTAATTGCACGCAATGTGCATAGCCCGCGAGCGCTTGGCGCCTCGAACTGCTCACGCAGGACGGCGACAAGGTCAGCAGACCCGGTGTGATCCCGGGGCCGACGGTCATAGTCCGGATGAAGAGAGAACGGGATTGGCACCCAAGGGCCGCGCGCTGAACTCATGCCTGCATGATGCCGCTGTTCGTACCCTTGAAATCCCATTCGATTCATAACGCCCTGTTTTTTTCTTAAACAGGAGTCAGAACATGCAACCCACCGCAATCGACAGCAAAAGCAAAAACCACCACGGCGAGCGCGTCGCATTTATCCAGGCCTGCTGGCACAAGGATATTGTCGACCAATCGCGCAAAGGCTTCCTCGCCGAAATGATCGCCCAGGGCTACCAGGAATCGGACATCGATTTCTTCGAAGTCGGCGGCGCCTTCGAAATGCCCCTGCACGCCAAGCTGCTGGCCAAGACCGGCCGTTACGCCGGCATCGTCGCCGCGGCATTGGTGGTGGACGGTGGCATCTACCGCCACGAATTCGTCGCCCAATCGGTGGTCAGTGGCCTGATGCAGGTGCAGCTGGAAACCGAAGTGCCAGTGTTCTCCGTATCCCTGACCCCGCATCACTTCCACGCGGGCAGCGAGCACCACACCTTCTTCTACGAGCACTTCGTACACAAGGGCCAGGAAGCCGCGCGCACGTGCGCCGACACGCTGCACAAGGTGCGTGCGATCCGTCGCAGCGAGCCGCGTGCTGTAGCGGTCTAAGCAACACCAAAAAACCCGGCCTCAGAGCCGGGTTTTTTGTGGGCGCTTGCTTGTGTGGGAGCTGGCTTGCCTGCGATAACGGCAGGTCAGTCAACATCACTGTTGCCTGTGCCGCCGCCATCGCAGGCGAGCCAGCTCCCACATTTGATCGCGGCTGTCTTGGGACCTATATCAGGCCAGCATCCGTGGTCGGCACGATCAATATCCCCGCCCGCAAACCATTCTTGACCTTCGGGTTCGGGAAGATGATGCGCGCGCCCTCCTCCTCGATCACCCAGCGGGTCTTGGCCACGTCTTCGGCCAACAGGTAGCCCTTGGCCAATGACGAAAAGTTTTCTACATCCGCCGGCAGGTGCAGCAGGAAGGCATCACTGTGCTTGATCACTTCGCGAGAGACGGCAAACAATTGCAGGCCATCGAGGCTCTCGGTTTCGGGCTCATCACCTTCGATGATCTGCTTCAACCGTGTCTCCAGGCGTGACACATCCACGCCCTGGTTCTGCCCGAACGGTCGGGCCTTGCCCAATTCCAGGGTGAAGGCTTCGGCGTCGAGTTGCTCGTAGGTGAACGCGGTGAACGTGATCGAGGTTTTGTTCTGCAACAACACCGCCCGCATACCGGCAGCGTTCAGGCGCGCCAGCTCGTGGCGCGAATGCTGGCGCCCGTCCTTGAACGGGTACAGCGCGAACTGCTCGATCTTCGAGCCGCGAATGGCCGTGTGCAGGTCGTAATGCAGGCGCGAACGGCCCGGCAGGCTGAAGAAGCTGCGAGCCAGTTGCTCAAGCTCGGCGGCGCGCATGGCCTCCGGGCCGATGTTTTGTTCGTGACGGCCGTTGAACAGCCGGTTGACGTCCAGCTCAAGGTAACGCTCGCCGCGGCGTATGGCCTCGGGGTTGCCGAACAGGAACAGAATACGATTGCGGGGTTTGATCTCCCCACGGGCAATGCCATGCAACAGGCGGTCGAGCAATTCGATCGGCGCGGTTTCGTTGCCATGGATGCCGGACGACAACAGCAGGTCGCCGCCGTTGTCCAAGGCCTGCGGAGGGCGCACTTCAAGCGCGCCTTCGCTGAGCCAGCGCATCTGCACGCCGTCGACAGTCAGTTGAATTTTTTGCGCCGGTTCGCGACCGGCGAGGGTCAGTTCAAGCAGTTTGCCGAGGGCGAGCATAAGCAGCTTCCTTAGTGGTTGCAGCCAGGACCGTGAACGTGATCGTCGTCATCACCTTCAACGTCGGCCGGTTCCATTTCCAATTGCAGGCTCATCAGGTTGGTGGCCAGTGGGCGCATCAGCAGGTTGGCGTATTCAGCGTCACCTTCTTCCACGTCCACGCCGATCAGCAGTTGGCCACGGCCGTCGTGCTGGATCCAGATCTCCTTGCCCTGCCACACCACGGCGACGCGGGTGCAGGAGGTTTCCAGCTGGGTGCCGTCGGTGTCTTCAAGGATCAGTTTGAGGGTGTCGGTGGTCATAAATTGTTCTCAGCATAGGGTGTAAAAAGAGGCAGATTTAATTGATCTGGAAAGGATAAACCGAGCCCAGTTTAAGGATTTGCGTCAGTTCATCCAGTGCCGTCCGGCACTCAAGCAGCAATTGCGGGTCAGCCAGGTCGCTTTCACGCAGGCTGTCGCGGTAGTGCTTGTCGACCCATTGGGTCAGCGTTTCGTACAACGGCGCGGTCATGATAACGCCTGGGTTCACCGCCGCCAGTTCCGATTCATTCAAGGCCACGCGCAAGCGCAGGCACGCCGGGCCACCGCCGTTCTGCATGCTTTGCTTGAGGTCGAAGACCTTGACTTCGCGGATCAGCCCACCGGAGGCCGTCAGGCCTTGCAGGTACTGCCAGACGCGCTCGTTGGCGTGGCATTCTTCCGGCACGATCAGCAGCATCGAGCCGTCGGCGCGGGTCAGCAACTGGCTGTTGAACAGGTAGGAACGCACCGCGTCCTCGACGCTGACCTCGGCGCGTGGCACACACACCGACTGGAAGTTGCCACCCCGCTTGCCCAACTTGCCTTGCAGTTCGGCGAGCATCTGCTCGGTATTGAGAAACGCGTCCTCGTGGTAGAACAACACCTCGCCGTTGCCCACCGCGATCACGTCATTGTGGAACACACCGGCATCGATTACCGCCGGGTTCTGCTGGCCGTACACCACGCCGTCATCTTTCAAGCCGTGCAGGCGTGCAACTGCCTGGGAGGCTTCGAGGGTCTGGCGCGCCGGGTATTTTTGCGGCGCCGGGTAACGGGTGTCGAACGCACTGCGCCCGAACACGAAAAACTCAACCCCGGCCTCGCCGTAGTCACGGCAAAAACGCGTGTGGTTGGCGGCGCCCTCATCGCCGAACTGCGCCACCGCCGGCAACGCGGCGTGGTGGGCAAAGTGCTTGCCATCGGCAAACATCGCCCCCAGCACACGGCTGGTGGTCGGGTGCTCGATGCTGCGGTGGTATTTGCAGTTGAGGTTGGCGGCGGTGAAGTGCACGCGGCCATCCGCCGTATCGGCGCTCGGGCTGACTGTGGCAGCGTTGGCCACCCACATGCTCGACGCCGAGCAACTGGCCACCAGCAATGGCATCGCCTGCTTGGCGGCCTGCTGGATCACTTGGGCGTCAGTGCCGCTGAAACCGAGGCTGCGCAAGGCGGCCACATCCGGGCGCTCTTGCGGCGCCAGCACGCCTTGCACAAAGCCCATGTCCATCAGGGCTTTCATTTTCTGCAGGCCCTGCAACGCCGCAACCTTGGGGTTCGAAGACTGCTGGCTGTTGCTCTGGGACGCGACGTTGCCATAGGACAAACCGCCGTAGTTATGGGTCGGCCCCACTAGACCGTCAAAATTGACTTCACAGGATTTCATCGGCGAGGCTCCACGAACATCTGTTTTTATAGGCATCAAGTTACTTGAACACACCACTGACCTTGTGTGGGAGCTGGCTTGCCTGCGATGGCATCACCTCGGTTTTACTGAAAAACCGAGGCGCCTGCATCGCAGGCAAGCCAGCTCCCACATTTAGATCAGCGTTACCCCTGGCGTCAGTGTCGCTGGCAATACCAAACTCGGGGTCTCCAGCGACGCCACCGGGTACGCGCAATAATCCGCCGCGTAATACGCACTGGCGCGATGGTTGCCCGAAGCACCCACACCACCGAACGGTGCGGTACTGGCAGCGCCGGTCAGCTGTTTGTTCCAGTTGACGATACCGGCGCGGCTTTCCAGCCAGAACTGCTGGTAGCGCGCTTCGGAGTCCGACAACAGACCCGCAGCCAAGCCATATTGAGTGTTGTTGGCCTCGGCAATCGCCCCGGCAAAATCAGCGTAGCGGATCACTTGCAGCAATGGGCCGAACAGCTCTTCATCCTCACGCTCGGTCACGCCGGTTACATCAATGATGCCTGGGGTCAGCAAGGCGGCCTGAGCCTGCGGCTGAGTCATTTCCAACAGCGCCACCGCGCCATTGGCCAGCATCCACTCCTGGGCGTCCATCAAGGCTTTGGCCGCGCCGAGGGAAATCACCGACCCCATGAACGGTGGCGGCTGCTGGTCGAATGCACCGACTTCAATCGTCGCACTGACCGCCACCAGACGCGCCAGCAAGGCATCGCCCCAGGCGCCTTCGGGCACCAGCAAACGCCGGGCGCACGTGCAGCGCTGGCCAGCCGAAATGAATGCCGACTGAATAATGGTGTAGACCGCCGCATCCACATCGGCCACTTCATCGACCACCAATGGGTTGTTGCCACCCATTTCCAGGGCCAGGATCTTGTCCGGGCGCCCGGAGAACTGCTGGTGCAGATGGTTGCCGGTGCGGCTGGAGCCAGTGAAGAACAACCCGTCAATGCCAGGGTTGGCCGCCAGGGCGATACCGGTTTCCCGCGCACCTTGCAGCAGGTTCAACACGCCCGCCGGCAAACCGGCTTCGACCCAGCATTGCACGGTCAGCTCGGCGACTTTGGGGGTCAGTTCGCTCGGCTTGAACAACACCGTGTTACCCGCCAGCAAGGCCGGGACGATATGCCCGTTCGGCAAATGGCCCGGGAAGTTGTAAGGGCCGAACACCGCCACCACACCGTGGGGCTTGTGGCGCAATACGGCCGTGGCGTCGCCCAACGGGCCGCTCTTTTCGCCGGTACGTTCGCGGTAGCTTTGCACCGAGATGGCAATCTTGTTGGCCATGCTGGTGACTTCGGTGGCCGATTCCCACAGCGGCTTGCCGGTTTCCTCGCCGATGCAGCGAGCGATTTCATCGGCGCGCGTTTTCAGCGCGGCGGCAAAGGTTTCCAGCACGCTGATGCGTTCTTCCAGCGGGCGGCGAGCCCAGCCTGGAAATGCCTGACGCGCCGCCTGCACGGCCGACTCGACCTGCTCGGCAGTGGCGCCATTACCAGTCCACAGCACCTGCTGGGTCACCGGGTTGCGCGACTCAAACAGCTCACCCTGGCCGGCCAGCCAGCTACCTGCGATATACAGCGAATTCATTATTTCGACTCCCGAGCAGCAGACAACGCAACAGCGCGCACTTGATCACCCACCACCAGTTGCAGGCGTTTGGCGGTTTGCGGATCGACCACCAACGTGCCTGCCGCCAGCCGGGCCGGAGCGGCAGTAATGCGGCACTCCTCGCGCTTGCGGTTATGGATCAGGAACGGCGTAGCGTCGTCCCCCGGCGTGCCGATGGCCAACACCAGCGACTGGCTGTCGCGCACCGCACGGATTTTGCTGGTTTCACATTCCACCGCCGGGCCGGCGTCGAAGATATCGACATAACCCTGGTAGCTGAAGCCCTCACTCTTGAGCATGCTCAATGCAGGCTCGGTGTCCGGGTGGACCTTGCCGATCACATTACGCGCGTCTTCAGACAAGAAGCAGCTGTACAGCGGAAACTTCGGCATCAGCTCGGCGATAAACGCCTTGTTGCCCACGCCGGTGAGGTAATCGGCCTGGCTGAACTCCATCTTGAAGAAGTGCCGGCCCAGGCTTTCCCAGAACGGTGAGCGCCCGGCGTCGTTGGACACGCCACGCATCTCGGCAATGATCTTGTTGCCGAACAGTTGCGGGAACTCGGCGATAAACAGCAGGCGCGCCTTGGCCAGCATGCGGCCGTTGAGGCCGGTGCGGTAATCGGCGTGCAGGAACAACGAGCACAACTCGGAATTGCCGGTAAGGTCGTTAGCCAGGAACAGCGTCGGAATCTCGCGGTAAATGTTCAGCTCCTGGGAAGCGCTGACCGTGAGGCCGACCCGGAAGTTGTACCAAGGCTCACGCAGGCCGACGGCACCAGCAATGGCAGAAATGCCCACCACACGGCCTTCGTCGTTTTCCAGCACGAACAGGTAGTCGGCATCACCCCGCCCGGCTTCACCGCGAAAGGTTTTTTCCGCCCAGCCAACTCGATGGGTCAGGCGCTCCTCGTTGGCCGGCAAGGTGGTGAGGCCGGTGCCGGTGCTGCGCGCCAGATCAATCAGGGCCGGTAAATCGCTGCTGCGTACGGGACGAACGATCATGCTATCTCCTCAGACGGGCCGCTTTGCAGCCACCCGCGAAACTCTCTTTTTAAACCGCTACCAGACGCACACTTGCGCCTTCGCCAACGCCCAGGGCTTCAGCCGCTTCCAGGTCCAGGGTCACCGGCTTGCCGGGCGCGTAGTCCAGTTCCAGCATCACCGCGCGGTAATCCTGCAACTGCGCGTTGCTCACCAGGTACTGGCGGCCGACACCTTTGACCATCTCGCCGATTTTTACCGGCACCACGCGGCTCTGGGCGATCGAGCGAATGCCCGAAACCCGTGCGTGCAACGTTGGGCCGCCGTCGAAGATGTCGATGTAGTGGTCGGTCTCAAAACCTTCGCGCATGAGGATGTCGAAGGTGATTTGCGCACGCGGGTGCACCTGGCCCATGGCTTCCTGGGCTTCGTCCGGCAACAGCGGCACGTAGATCGGGTAATGCGGCATCAGCTCGGCGAGGAAGGTGCGGCTTTTAAGCCCGCACAGGCGCTCGGCGGCGGCGTAATTGAGGTCGAAGAAGTTGCGACCGATGGCGTCCCAGAACGGCGAATCACCGTTCTCGTCGCTGTAGCCGACAATCTCGGTCACCACCGAGTCGGCAAAGCGCTCGGGGTGGCTGGCGACGAACAGCAAGCGGCCACGGGAATTGAGTTCCGACCACGGCGAACCAACCAGCGCAGGCTGCACGTAGAAACTGGTGAGCAGGCTGTTGCCGGTGAGGTCATGGCACTGGGAAAGCACGTGGATCTTGTTGTGGATCTTCAGCTCGCGGGAAGCGTGCACGAAGGTCTCGTTACGAAAGCTGTAGAACGGTTCGGAGTAACCGGCCGACGCGACGATGGCCGAGCAGCCGGCGAGCTTGCCGGTCTCGGTGTCTTCGAGCACGAAGAAATAGCTTTCTTCACCGTTGAAACTCACCTCGGCCGCGAAAGACGCTTCGCTGGCAGCGATTTTATCGCTCAGGCGTTCCACATCGTCCGGCAAGGAGGTGACACCAATCGGGCTGTCCGCAGCCAGACGCTGTACCTCGCCCAGATCAGCCATTTGCGCGGGGCGCATCACCAGCATGGTGTCACTCCTTAACTCGAAAAACTCATAGGGGAAAAAATGCCGGACAGGTTTTCAATCAGAGAGGGCTTGTGTGGCGAGGGAGCTTGCTCCCGCTGGGCTGCGTAGCGGCCCCAAGATTTTGGGAGCGCTTCGCACTCCAGCGGGAGCAAGCTCCCTCGCCACACAAGCGGCTCCCACATTTGATCCGGTCCGGCCTTTAGAATTTTTGTTCGACGCCCGGATCACCAGGCGCCAAGCGGTCCATCAAGCTTGCGTCAACGTCTTCACAGCACGTTCGAAGCGGTCCAGGCCTTCGTTGATATCCGCCTCTTCCACCACCAGGCTTGGGGCGAAACGCACCACGTCCGGGCCGGCTTGCAGGATCATCAGGTTTTCTTTTTCGGCCGCGTTGAACACGTCCTTGGCACGGCCTTTGAACGCGTCGCTCAGCACGCAACCAATCAGCAGGCCCATGCCGCGCACTTCGGTGAAGATCCCGTATTGCTTGCCGATCTGCGTAAGACGCGCCTTGAACAGGTCGTGCTTGGCGTTCACACCGGCCAGTACTTCTGGGGTGTTGATCACGTCGATCACCGCCTCGGCGACCGCACACGCCAGCGGGTTGCCGCCGTAAGTGGTGCCGTGGGTGCCGACCACCAGGTGCTTGGCCAGGTCTTCACGGGTCAGCATGGCTGCGATCGGGAAACCACCGCCCAGGCTCTTGGCGCTGGTGAGGATGTCCGGCGTCACGCCGTAATGCTGGTAGGCGAACAGGTGGCCGCTGCGGCCCATGCCGGTTTGCACTTCGTCGAACACCAGCAGCGCATTATTGGCGTCGCACAGTTCGCGGGCGCCTTGCAGGTAAGCCAGTTCGGCTGGCAATACGCCGCCTTCGCCCTGGATCGGCTCCAGCACCACGGCGCAAGTTTTATCCGACACGGCCGCTTTGAGCGCGTCCAGGTCGTTATAAGGCACGTGGGTAATGCCGGTGATTTTAGGCCCGAAACCATCGGAGTACTTGGACTGGCCACCGACGTTGACGGTGAACAGAGTACGGCCGTGGAAGCTGTTCAACGCGGCGATGATCTCGTACTTCTCGGTGCCGAAACGGTCGAACGCAACGCGACGGGCCAGCTTGAATGCGGCCTCGTTGGCCTCGGCGCCGGAGTTGCAGAAGAACACGCGTTCGGCAAAGGTGGCGTCGATCAGCTTATGGGCCAGGCGCAGGGCCGGCTCATTGGTGAACACGTTGGAGACGTGCCACAGCTTGTTGGCCTGTTCGGTCAGTGCACCGACCAGCGCCGGGTGGGCATGGCCCAATACGTTAACCGCGATGCCGCCGGCAAAGTCGATCAGCTCGCGACCGGCCTGGTCCCAAACGCGCGAACCTGCGCCACGCACGGGAATGAAGGCGGCAGGTGCGTAGTTGGGCACCATCACCTGGTCGAAATCGGCACGTTGCACCGGGGCTTGCTCAACGGACATCGGAGTCTCCTGAAGAGGAACGCCTGCCTGGAACTGGCGGGCGATGCAGGGATTGTAAGGACAGTTTTCAGCGCGGCCTTGCCGCCAAGCGACAACTTCTTATAGCGCCAACCCGCGTTTTTGGCGGGTTTACGCCAATGCGACAAATAGCGTCGCAATGGCGCAGTTTAAACGTTGCATCGTTTGAGAGGCAGGGGCATCGCCTGCTGATTTCGAAGGTTGTATTAACTATCTGCCCCCTGTACGCCAATCAGACTTGCTGTGATGACGGTGACTCAACCCACTGAAGGATCAGCCACGTGCCTCCCCTGACTCAAACCACGCTCACCCAACACCTGACACTCACCGCCAGCAGGGTGCCCGCCGGGGCTCACACCCGCCTGCCGCAATGGCTGGGCAACGCCTCAAGCGCGCGGCGCGAGACTTTGAAAAACACCCGGCTTGAGTTTGCCGATTGGCAGGCCGACACCCGCCGCCAGCAACAAGCCCCCCTCCAGCAAGCCATGGCCGAGAGCTGGGCCACGCAAAACCAGCTCGATACCGCCCTGGCAGCGCTGCAAGCGCCCCAAGCGTTCGCGGCACCCTTGCTGCAACAGGGTCTTACTTCCCGCTTTGGCATTGAGCTGGATGTCACCGCCACTTACCTGCGCCTCTACGCCCCCGTGACGGTTCCGCTGTTCCCTGTGGACTTGGGAGGCGTCAAGGCCTGGACCGTGTCGCTGGTGGACGCAGCGCTGCACAATTTCGACGCCGCCGAAGGCGAAAAAGCCGCTTACACCACCGACTCCACCTTCATCACCCAACCCTCAGCCGCTGGGCAATTCGACACCCTGCCCGCTGTGACCGAAAAAATCAGCATCGCGCAATTCGTCGGACTGTGCCGCGAGCTGGACATCGGCGCGCAGTACCAACGCTACCTCAAAGGCTTTTTCGGCTTCCAGAACGCCACGCTGCAGGCATCGCTGCGCAGCAAGGTAATCGCCAATCTCAAAGCCGAGGCGCAAACCTGCGTGCACATGGCGCGCCTGAAAAAAGACGCGAGCGAATCGACGCTGCGCACACTCCAGGCGCAGCTCGACGGCCTCAGAGGCTTGACACTCCAGGGCAAGGTACTGCTCAACCACGACCTGAGCCTGATGGGCGCACCGCTGACCGGCATAGTGCTGTTCGCCGCCGACCTGGAGCAGCACCGAAGCGCAGTCCCCATAGTGGCGTACATTCCCGGCGACCCACTGGCGCCCCTCAAGTATTACCCCGACGGCACAGCATTCATGCGCGACCTGGCCGACAAGCTGCGCGACGCCGACTACCAGGCGTTTTTCAGCCGCTTCGTCAACCAAGAATACCGCGGCTACTTCTTTGCAGACCTCAACAGCCGGCTATCCAAAGTCGTCTGGCACTCGCCGCAGCCCGGCGACTCACGCCCCGCCTGGCGCGACGAACCGGTGGTCAACCCGAACCTGCAGTTCTATGCAACGAAAATCACCGGTGATCTTTACGAACACCTGTACGAGACCAAGCTCGACAAGCTGCTCAATGACGCTCGGGTAACCGCCATCTCCACCGCAGACGCCGACAGCAAGGCACGCTGGCAACGCTGGGACATTGTGCAGAAGGTCGCTAACGCCATTCTCGAAGTCGCCGCCTTCATCGTGACCCCTTTCCTTCCACCACTGGGCGCGCTGATGCTGGGCTACACCGCTTACCAACTGCTCGACGACGTATTCGAGGGCATCATCGATTGGGCTGAGGGCCTCAAGCGTGAAGCCTTCGGGCACCTGATGTCGATCCTCGAGCAAATGGTGCAACTGGGTATGTTCGCAGTCGGCGCACCGATTGCCGAAGGTTTGCTGCGACAGGCACTGCCCAACGAACTGTGGCGCTTTTTTGAGCGGCTCACCCCGGTCACAACTGACGGCAAGACCCGCCTGTGGAAGCCCGACCTGGCGCCCTACACCCATGACATTCAACTACCGCCCGAGTCACGCCCCAATCACGAAGGGCTATATGCCCATGCGGATAAACAGATCCTGACACTCAATGGACAACACTTCTCCATCAAGCAGCAATTGGGTAACACTTTCCTTGCCCACCCTACCCGCGCGCACGCTTACCGCCCGCAAATCATCAGCAACGGCAAGGGCTCCTGGCTGACAGCAACAGATCGCCCGCTGACCTGGGATCGCAGCACCTTGCTGCGTCGACTCGGCCCACCGGCTGACACACTCAGTGAGACGCGCCTGGAATGGGCGCATCGCATCAGCGGCGCCGACGATGCCGCCCTGCGCAAGCTGCATATGGACCGCCAACCACCGCCTCCACTATTGGCCGACACCCTCAAGCGCGTCGCCATTGATCAGCAACTGCAAGACTTTATCGACCAGATGAACAGTGACGACCCTGCGCAGTATCAAAAAGCCGACCCGCAAACCCAGCTTTGGCTGTTGAGTCAGACCGGCCTGTGGCCCGAGTCCAAGACCTTGCGCTTTCTCAACGCGAAAGGTGAGACCGTCTGGGAGCATAAAGGCCAGGAAAACTCGGCGGTGGCGCAGATACATGAAGCCCAGATGAAAAATGGTGATTTTCTCAAAACGCTGCTGGAAACCCTGGACGAATCAGAACGCAAAATCCTGCTTGAGGAAGAATTCGGCACCCCCGCCACCCAACTGCACGTGCGCGCGGCCAAACTGCGTAAACAGCTGGCACGCCAAGCCCAGGCCAAGCGCGCTTCATTGTTTGACTCCCGCTACCGAGGGCTGGAAACCACCGATGACCCGCGCCTGCAAAAAATCATCGACAGTGCGCCCGGCCTGCCCACCAGTGCGGCGCACGAGGTGCTGTTCGGCGCCAGCGGCCAAGACCTGCTGGCCATGGATCAAGGTAGTCTGCCACCCCATCTGGTGGAGCGCGCACGCTGGGCTACGCATCAGGTCAGGATCAGTCGAGCGTATGAAGGGTTGTACATGGATGCCCTGGAAAGCAACGACACAGAACAACTCGCGCTGCATTCCCTGGAAAAGCTGCCGGGGTGGTCGCCGCAGGTACGCCTGGAAGTGCGCGACTTCAGCCGCACCGGTACGGTACGGGACACCATCGGCCCGCTGCAGGCACCGATCCAACGCACCTTGGTGCGCGCCATTGATGGCGGTTACGTTCCCGAAGACGGCAAGGGCACCCTGTTCGGCGAAACCGACCTCTATACCGCCGTGCTCCAGGCACTGCCCGACGCGCAACGCGACGCGCTGGGTATCCACATTGGCCAAGGCCCACTGCTGAAACAGACCTTGCGCCAGTACGCGCTGGCCCGTGAGCCGCTGGGGGAGCTGCTGGCAACTGCGCCAGTGCGCAAGCCCTTTTACGACCCTAAGCTGATGCGCTTGCCCGGCGGCATGGAGGGTTACGACGCCAGTGCCCCTGGCAACACAAATAACCTTGAGGCGCTGTTAGTACACGAACTGTATCCCCGTCTCGCCCCAGCAGAAGTGGACTATGTACTGAACGCCATGCGAAGCCACCCTGGCTCGCCCTTACAGACGCTTCATTATTTGAAGGCTGAATTTTCACGACTGGAAACCGACCTCGCGACCTGGCGCTCCAACCTCTCTCAAACCTTCCTCAACACCGAAGTACCGCTTTTCTCCTCAACCGTTGCCGAAGAGAAACTTAATCGCTGGATCTGGACCCACCAATTGCTCCGTGCCTGGCGGCACGAGACCCCGGAGGACAGCGAGTTTTCTCTTGGCCGCCAATTGCACCTCGACGCCCCCTTGCAAAGCGAACTGCCCACCATCAGTGCCAACTTCGACCACATCTGCAACCTGAGATTGAAGGGTTATCCCACCACCCAAGGCGTACCCGCCTTTTTGGCCCACTTCCCCAACCTGCGCACGCTGGATATTAGCGACATAGCACTCAACACACTGCCTCCCGAAGTCATGGCGCGCACCCAGCTCAATCGGCTGACGCTGAGCAATTGCAACCTTAACCTGACCACACAAAGCCGTGCACAGCTTGCCACTTTGAGCCAATTGAGAAGCCTGGACCTTTCCCGCAACTACCAGCTGTCACTTTCTCCCAACCTTGGGCAAATGCCTGAGTTGCAGACGCTGAACCTTAGCCAGACGCATATTTCGCTATTCCCCGAACACCTGATCAATCGCCCTCAGCTCACGAGCGCCGACCTCAGCGGCAACTACCTGAGCAGGCTACCCGACGCGCTGTTCAGCCTGCCCGCCGAACGGGCTAGAGCGTTTGATTTGTCGGGCAACCCCCTTTCACGCGCCACCCTGGAAAAGATCAAACGTTACTGCCAGAGAACCGGCGAACACTTCGGCGCAGACGCCAACCCATTCGAGCGCCGCTTGGTTCATGAGCTTTACCCCACCTTCACTGACGACGAGGCGAATAACTTTATCTTCAGGTTGCCCGGTGAGCTGAATGACTCAATGCCCGCACTCCTGCGCTTGAAAACCGACTACGAGCGACTGCAAACAGACTTGCAGGAGTGGGCATTGGATATACCTGAACGGTACCCGTTCATAGACACGCCCATGGACGAAGGCGTACGAGCGCAACAGCAACTGCTTCGCCACCAGCTCAAGGCCTTGCTGGAAGAAAGCTGGCGACGGGAGACCGGTCTGGATTCAAGCCAGGAGCCGCCGACCACCGATCATGAAATGGCGCTGAAACTGCCTTTACTCGGCGATTTACCGGTGCTGAACATGGACTTTAAACATGTGTCGAAACTGGAGTTGAGCGCAGAGCAAGCCACCTCAATTCCCGAAGGCTTTCTTGTGCGTTTTCCCAACCTGGAAACCCTGCATATTCATCGTTATGCCCTGCCGGACATTCCTGCCGATGTGTTCAAGCTGACCAAACTCAAGACACTGATCCTGTCCCATAGCCGTATGCGGTTGACCGCAACCAGCGCCGACGCCTTGAGCGACCTGCAAAACCTTGAGTACCTGGACCTCAGTGGTAACCCCCTGGGCATCACGCCCGACGTCAGCAAGATGTCCGGGTTATCCACCCTGATCATCGAAAATGCCGGCCTTACCGAGGTACCCAACGGGACGTTCAACCTGCCATCCCTCGATCAACTGGACCTGAGAAACAACCGGATAACCGAACTTCCCACTGACCTGCTTGAGGTGGCGCCGGACAGGGCCGATGGTTTCGTTCTGGGCGGCAATACGTTCTCGCCTGAAACGATCGCCCTGCTGGTGCCGTATTACAATCGCACCGGAGTGGACTTTGGCATCCCGGAGGTCAGGCAGCGCGCGCAACTAAGCCCAACGTCGTCAACCGACGTATCAGAAGAAGAAACCGAACAATAAAGGCCACTCAACCGCGCTCGGACGGCACCGACGACAATTCAAACGGGCTGCTGCTACGCCGCTGGTTACGGTCTTCACGCGGGGTGGCGCCAAAGAAGTTGCGGTAAGCGCTGGAGAAGTGCGGCCCCGAGGAGAAGCCGCACGACAGGCCGATCTGGATGATCGACTTGCTGGTTTGCATCAGCATCTGGCGGGCCTTGTTCAGGCGCAGTTCCAGGTAATACTGACTGGGAACGCGGTTGAGGTATTGCTTGAAGATGCGCTCGAGTTGTCGTCGTGACACGCACACATGCTGGGCGATTTCGTCGGTGGTCAGCGGCTCTTCGATATTGGCTTCCATCAGCAGCACGGCCTGGGTCAGCTTCGGATGGCTGGAACCCAGGCGGTTTTGCAGTGGGATGCGCTGGCGCTCGCCGCCTTCGCGAATGCGCTCCACCACCAGTTCTTCGGAGACCGCACCGGCCAGCTCGGCGCCGTGATCACGGGCCAACACCGCCAGCAGCAGATCGAGTACCGACATGCCGCCACAGGCGGTCAGGCGGTCGCGGTCCCAGTCAAACAGATGGCTGGTGGCGATCACCTTGGGGAAGCGCTCGGCGAAGTCGTCCTGCCAGCGCCAGTGCACGGCGGCGCGGTAACCGTCGAGCAAACCCAACTGAGCCAAGGGATACACACCGGCCGACAACCCGCCGATCACGCACCCGGCGCGCACCAACTGCTTGAGTGCAGTACTGAGTTGGGACGCAATGACGGTAGGTGGCTCGTCCGCCAGCAGGAACAGCTTCTGAAAGCCTTCAAGCTTGCCGGCCCACGGTTCGCCCGGTAATTGCCAGGCACCTTCGGTGCGCGGCTCGGCCTGCAAGAACGACAGTTCGTACACAACGTCCGGATGCACCCGTTGAGCAACGCGCAAAGCCTCCTCAGCCAGCGCAAGCGTGAGTGCTTTTGTGCTGGGCCAAATTAGGAAACCAATTTTATGGGCGGTCATTTAGGGGCTATCCGAAGCGAGTAACAGTAATGAAGACAAGGGCCAATGCTAGCCGGTAAACCAACACAAATCTCAAAACATATGGAGAACCAATGTGGGAGCTGGCTTGCCTGCGATGGCGGTGGGTCAGTTGCCACACTGGTTACTGATATATCGCTATCGCAGGCAAGCCAGCTCCCACAGGGAACGAGGCGACCTCAAGGCTGCGAAATATGCACTATTTGAGTGCACAAAAGCAGTCTTGATTATTTCAAGCTACCGGAAAGAAACTGCTGCAACCGCTCGGACTGCGGGTTCACCAGCACTTCACGCGGGTTGCCACGTTCTTCGACGATGCCTTTGTGCAAAAACACCAGTTGGTTCGAGACTTCACGGGCAAAGCCCATTTCGTGGGTCACCACCACCATGGTGCGGCCTTCCTGGGCCAGGTCCTGCATCACCTTGAGCACTTCGCCGACCAGTTCCGGGTCGAGGGCCGAGGTCGGTTCGTCGAACAGCATCACCTCCGGCTCCATTGCCAGGGCGCGGGCGATGGCCACGCGCTGCTGCTCGCCGCCGGACATGTGGCCGGGGAACGCATCCTTACGATGGCCCACACCAACTTTGGCCAGGTAGTGCTCGGCCTTTTCACGCGCGTCTTTTTTCGACATGCCCAGCACGTGCACCGGCGCTTCCATCACGTTTTCAAGCGCAGTCATGTGCGACCACAGGTTGAAATGCTGGAACACCATGGACAGGCGCGAACGCATGCGCTGCAGCTGTTTCGGGTCGGCGGCCTTCATGGCGCCGTCCTTGTTGGCCACCAGTTTCAGCTCTTCGTTATTGAGCAGAATCTTGCCGGCGTGGGGTTGCTCCAGCAGGTTGATGCAGCGCAAAAAGGTACTTTTGCCCGAACCACTGGAACCGATGATGCTGATCACATCACCGGCCGCGGCGGCCAGGGACACGCCTTTGAGCACTTCATGACTGCCATAGCGTTTATGCAGGTCTTGGACTTCAAGTTTGTACATGCGGTCGGTTCTCACAAAAACAGGTGGTCAGTCGTTGAGCAAGCGCCCGTGGCGCAGCGCTTCGCGCCCCGCCACCTTGGCCAGCCAGAAACCCGCTTGGGCATAACGTAGCCGTTCAACGGCAAACAACACCCCGGACGTCCCCGCGCAGACAATGCTGACGCGGTCGGTCAGAGGGTCAATCACTTCAAAAATCTCATCGCCCGCTTCTACCCGGTCACCGGCTTTACGCAGGTAACTGATCACCCCGGCATGGGGCGCAAACAGCAACTCGGTGCCTTCGAAGGGCAAGCCTTCGCACGCGTCGTATTGCGGCGCCGGCCATTGGCCGGTGATCAAGCCTTGCTCGGCGAGGAACGCGAGGATGCCTTCGGCGTGGAAAATCGCTTCATCACGGCCGGTGTCGGCCTGGCCGCCCAATTCCAGGGTAGTCGCCAGGCACGCCAGCGGAACCTGTGCTTCGGGGAACGCCTGTGACAGACGCAACCACGGCAGCGAGCAGGCTTCATCAAACGAACTGCCGCCGGAGTCTTCCGCCAGCAGGCCGACTTTCACACCCAGGTGCGCCGACAACGAGCGCCACTGCGGCCAGTGCTGGGGCAACGCATACATGTGCAACGCGGCTTCGGCGTCGCAATGCAGGTCCAGGACGATATCGGCGGTGCAGGCGTGGCTCAGCAAGATGCGCTGCATGCCTTGCAGCTGGCTGCTCGGCGCGGGCAATGCATTGAGTGCGTCGGTCATCGCCTGGCGGATCATGCGCACATTCGCGTGCGGGTCATCGCCTAGCTTGCCCTTGAGCAACTCGGCAACCGGCGCGCTCAGCTCGACGAAATCACGGTTGAAATTCTTGCCGCTACCCACCTCGAAACGCCCCTGGTGGCTGCCTTGCAGCAATTGGCCCAAGCCCATCGGGTTGGCCACCGGCACCAGCTCGATCACCCCGTTGAGGGCGCCTTGCTGTTCCAGTTCGGTGAGGCGCTTTTTCAGCTCCCACGCGGCGCGCATCCCCGGCAATTCGTCGGCGTGCAGGCTGGCCTGGATATAGGCCTTGCGCTCGCCACTGCCAAAACGAAACACGCTCAGTTGGCGCTCGCAGCCCAGGTGGCCCCAGGGCAACAGGTGATCGATACGTTCCATATCAATGCTTCCGTGGAGCCAGGTAGCTCAGCCAGCGGCCTTCGGCCAACTTGAACAGGCGCACCAGGATAAAGGTCAGGCACAGGTAGAACACGCCGGCGGTGATATAAGCTTCGAACGGCAAGTAATACTGGGCGTTCACGGTGCGTGCAGCACCGGTGATGTCGATCAAGGTGACGATGGACGCCAGACTGGTGGTCTGCAGCATCATGATCACTTCGTTGCTGTACTGCGGCAGCGCGCGGCGCAGGGCCGACGGCAGCAGGATGCGGCGGTACAGCTTGTAGCGCGACATGCCCATGGCCTTGGCCGCCTCGATCTCCCCGTTCGGCGTGGCCTTGAGGCTACCGGCGATGATTTCGGCGGTGTAGGCGCTGGTGTTGATCGCAAACGCCAGGCATGCGCAGAACGTAGCGCTCGACAGCAGCGGCCACAGGAAGCTTTCGCGCACGGCTTCGAATTGCGCCAGGCCGTAGTAGATCAAAAACAGCTGCACCAGCATCGGCGTGCCGCGGATCACGTAGGTGTAGAGCCAGGCCGCACCGTTGATGACCGGCTGCTTGGACACGCGCATCAAGCCCAGCGGCAAGGCAGCGAGCAGGCCAAAGAACAGCGAAATAGCCAACAGTTTCAGGGTGGTTACCAGGCCGCCAAGGTACAGCGGCATGGCTTCCCAGATGACGTTGTAGTCGAAGATCATAGATCAGCCGCCCTTACGCCTACCGAGTAGCGCTTCTCAAGATAACGCAGGGCCAGCAACGACACGCTGGTGATCACCAGGTACATCGCCGCCACTGCGAGGAAGAAGGTAAAAGGCTCACGGGTGGCGTCTGCCGCCTGCTTGGCCTTGAACATCATGTCTTGCAGGCCCACCACCGAGATCAGCGCGGTGGCCTTGGTGAGTACCAGCCAGTTGTTGGTGAAACCAGGGATCGCCAGCCGGATCATCTGCGGCACCATCACCCGGAAAAACACCTGGAAACTGCTCATGCCATACGCAAGGCCGGCCTCGGCCTGGCCCTTGGGAATGGCCATGAAGGCGCCACGGAAGGTTTCCGAGAGGTAGGCGCCAAAGATGAAACCCAGGGTGCCGATACCGGCGGCCAAGGGGTTCAAGTCGATATAGTCGTCATAGCCGAGCATCGGCGCGACGCGGTTTAACAAGTCCTGGCCGCCGTAGAAAATCAGCAGAATCAGCACCAGGTCGGGGATCCCGCGGATCACCGTGGAGTACAAGTCACCCAGCCAAGCCAACCAGCGCACCGGCGACAGGCGTAACGCGACCCCGATAAGACCCAGAACAATGGCCAAGGCCATGGACGACAAGGCGAGCTGAAGCGTCAACCATGCGCCATCGAGGATGACAGCCCCGTAGCCGTTCAACATGATTCAGGTCCTCGAAAAGGGGGATGAAAAAATGGCGCAAACTTCAGAATCTTCTGTTGCTTGCGCCATTTAGGACAGACAGCTGCGACGAGTTACTTAGGGTCAGCGCCGTAAATATCGAAGTCGAAGTACTTGTCCTGGATTTTCTTGTATTCGCCGTTGGCACGGATCGCGGCAATCGCAGCGTTGATCTTGTCCAGGTCGGCCTTGTCGCCTTTACGCACAGCGATACCGATGCCGTCACCGAAGTACTTGGCGTCGGTGAACTGTGGGCCCACGAACGCGTAGCCTTTACCGGCCGGGGTTTTCAGGAAGCCGTCTTGCAGCAGGGTAGCGTCAGCCACGGTGCCATCAAGGCGACCGGCTTCCACGTCCAGGTAGATTTCGTTCTGCGAGCTGTAAGGCACAACCGTGACGCCTTTAGGGGCCAGGACTTCCTTGGCGAAACGATCGTGGATCGAACCGCGTTGCACGCCGATTTTCTTGCCTTTGAGTTCATCCAGGCTGTCGCTGACGGTGGTGCCTTCCTTCATCACCAGCTGCGCTGGGCTCAGGTAGTAGCGGTTGGTGAAGTCCACAGACTTCTTGCGGTCTTCAGTGATGGACATGGACGACAGGATCGCATCGATCTTGCGCACTTTGAGCGCAGGGATCAGGCCGTCGAATTCTTGCTCGACCCATACGCACTTGACCTTCATCTCTGCGCACAGCGCGTTACCGATGTCGTAGTCAAAACCAACGATGCTGCCATCCGGCGCCTTCGAGGCAAACGGAGGGTAAGCCGCTTCGATACCAATCTTCAGGGGCTTTTCATCAGCGAAGGCCTGCATGGACAGCACGGACAGCGCCAGGGCGCCCAACAGCACAAGTTTCTTCATCTTGGGACTCCATCGGTATAGGGCAAAAAGCAGAATGAGCCGTGGCCCACGATGCGACTTAAGTGAAACCGAATAGCGGTGCTGCGTCCTACCCTGAATTGATACAGGAGACGACGAGCGAGTGATCGGCATTCTAACGACAGGCCGGAAGCCGATATTTCCTCAATGCGACAACAATTTACAGAAGCACCGAGAAAGCGGTTCCAGCACATTGACAGCCTCTGGATTTTATGCAGAGACAAAAGATATTAAACCTGTTGATGCTGCAAATTGCGGGCCTATTATTCGCAAACCCTTCTAGCACGGCAAGTCTGGCGTTTAATCTTATTTCTGAGGGTGTCTAAAACGCGGGTTTTCGGGGCGCAGGCGTAGCACATTGCCTCAGGATTGGGCGTGGGGTTACACATTTAGGCTGGACGGTAACATTCAGAAACCTCCTACGAAAGAAACCGATATTTATTGGCCTACACACTGATCGTTCCCACGCTCCGCGTGGGGATGCATCCTGTGACGCTCTGCGTCACGCCTCAAGAGCAGACGCGGAGCGTGGGAACGATCAGACTCCGGCCATGAAACACATTCCCAATGTGGGAGCTGGCTTGCCTGCGATAGCGGCCTGTCAGCTAACCCACCTGTGCCTGATACGCCCTCATCGCGGGCAAGCCAGCTCCCACAGTGATCCGGTTTCGCCAGTGCTATCGAAATCAAACCCCACAAAAAAGCCCCACCCGGCTCACGCCGAATGGGGCTTTATCCTACCCAGCCCGCCTTACGCGACGTTCATGGTCTTGTGCGTCTCAATCAAATGCGCCACCACACCTGGGTCGGCCAGGGTGGAGATATCCCCCAACCCGTCATACTCAGCCGTAGCAATCTTGCGCAGAATCCGGCGCATGATTTTCCCCGAACGCGTCTTCGGCAAGCCCGGCGCCCACTGGATCACATCCGGCGAGGCAATCGGCCCGATCTCTTTGCGCACCCAGTTTTTCAGCTCCAGGCGCAGCGCTTCGTTAGGTTCTTCGCCATTCTTGAGCGTGACATACACATAGATGCCCTGCCCCTTGATGTCATGCGGCACACCCACCACCGCCGCTTCAGCGACTTTAGGATGCGCAACCATCGCGCTTTCAATCTCGGCAGTGCCCATGCGGTGGCCGGACACGTTCAACACGTCGTCCACACGCCCAGTGATCCACCAGTAGCCGTCTTCATCGCGACGCGCACCGTCGCCGGTGAAATACATGCCACGGAAGGTCTTGAAGTAAGTGTCGACAAAACGGTCATGGTCGCCATACAGCGTGCGCGCCTGGCCCGGCCATGAATCGAGGATCACCAGGTTGCCTTCGGCAGCGCCCTCGATGATGTTACCGAGGTTGTCCACCAGCGCCGGCACCACACCAAAGAACGGGCGTGCCGCCGAGCCCGGCTTGAGCGCGTGGGCACCCGGCAGCGGGCTCATCAGGGTGGCGCCGGTTTCGGTCTGCCACCAGGTATCGACAATCGGGCAACGGGATTGGCCGACATTCTTGTAGTACCAATCCCAGGCTTCCGGGTTGATCGGCTCACCCACCGACCCGAGCAGACGCAGGCTGCTGCCGTCCACACCTTCGCAGGCAGCAGTGCCTGAAGCCATCATCGCGCGGATCGCGGTCGGCGCGGTGTAGAGGATATTGACCTTGTGCTTGTCAACGATCTTGCCGACCCGCGTGATATCCGGGTAGTTCGGCACACCTTCAAACAACAGCGTGGTCGCACCATTGGCCAGCGGGCCATAGACGATATAAGTGTGACCGGTGACCCAACCGACGTCGGCGGTGCACCAATAGATTTCGCCTGGGCGGTAGTCGAACACACGCTCGTGGGTCAGGGCCGCGTACAGCAAGTAGCCGCCAGTGGTGTGCTGCACGCCTTTAGGCTTGCCGGTGGAGCCAGAGGTGTAAAGGATGAACAGCGCTTCTTCGGCGCCCATCTCCTTAGGCGCACACACAGTGCCCGCCACTTTCATCAGGTCTTCGTACCAGATGTCGCGATGCTGGTTCCACTTGATGTTGCCATTGGTGCGCTTGCACACGATGACTTTCTGGATGCTGCTGGTTTCCGGGTTGGTCAGCGCGTCGTCGACGTTGGCCTTCAGCGGAATTTTCTTACCGGCGCGGATGCCTTCGTCGGCGGTGATCACCACCTTCGACTTACAGTCGATAATGCGACCGGCCAGGGCTTCCGGCGAAAAACCGCCAAACACCACGGAGTGAATCGCACCGATGCGGGTACAGGCCAACATGGCGACCACGGCTTCGGGGATCATCGGCATATAGATAGTCACCACGTCGCCGCGATGCACATCCTGGCCGCGCAGAGCGTTGGCGAACTTGCAGACTTCTTCATGCAGCTCGCGGTAGGTGATGGTGCGGCTTTCGGAAGGGTCATCGCCCTCCCAGATGATCGCAGCCTGATCACCACGCTCGGCGAGGTGGCGGTCCAGGCAGTTGTAGGAAACGTTGAGAGTACCGTCGGCGAACCATTTGATGTCGACATGGTGGTCGTCGAAAGAGGTCTGCTTGACCGCGGTAAAAGGCTTGACCCAGTCAAGGCGCTTGGCTTGCTCGCGCCAGAAGCCATCGGGGTTGACCACCGACTGCTGGTACATGGCCTTGTAGGTCGCCTCGTCGGTCAGCGTGTTGGCTGCTACTTCGGGGCGAACGGGGTACAGGGAAGCCGCACTCATCTTTCTTACCTCGGTGACAATAGTTGTTTTTGTATGCCCTGTTGTAGCCGGGGCGCCCCCATAGAACCATTCGACGATGGTAGTAACAAGCCCCTACAAAATGCCCTGCTATGCCCTTTCAGGGCTCTGGCCCAAGGCCTGCGCGGCTTTGGCGCCTGATGAAAAAACCTTTACCACGGGATTGTTACAAAAACCGCCAATAGTGTTTATCAAAAGCACGGGTATATGAATAAAACCCACAGGCCTAAAATCAACTCCGCCAACAAGGCAACGTGATTAACACCGTAACAGCCCCCACGAAGGCAACGTTAATCCGAACTTCCCAACTCTTAAGTTACACACGCGGCCTCATAAGGGCCCCGTGACCCCTTTCGCCCTGAAGAAGGTAAATACAGTAATGAAAGCTCTCGTAGTTATGGCCCTCAGCAGCTTGTGCGCCACCGCCGCCCTGGCCGATGAGGCCCCGACCGAGCTGGCCGGCCAGAACGCCCCGATTGTTGAAGATTACACCTACAGCACACACTTGGATGTGGCCAAAGTATTGTCCATGAGCAACATCCCTGATGTCTGCAACGTTGTACCGGTACAAATGGAATATGAAGACTCGCAAGGTCAGCGTCATATTCTTAATTATCAAGTGATGGGCAATGGTTGCTCTAACGGGTAATAACTTTTTCAGTAAGATTTAAACCCGGATCTTGGTCGCCGCAAGAAATCGTTCTTGCGGCCAAGGACCGCCCTCTGGCCCACCGCCACCCCAATGTGGGAGCTGGCTTGCCTGCGATGGCGATCCCAGCCAAACACACCCCCTACAGCCCTCCTCAATTCCCCCTCCCACAGCCCTACAAAAACTATCCCACCGCCCGTCAAAAAATTCCTACCCCAGCAAAGCCTTGCAAACACACGCTCTGGCCGAAAACCACAGCATTTTGGCCCTTCATCGTGACCATCGGCCGCAACACAAAGCCGATTTTTTCCCTATAATGCGCGGGTAAATCGGGCCTGCAATATCCCTTTACACCGGGATGAAGAGCCAGACCTGAGGCCTTCGCGCAAGCACGCGCCTGTCGCTGCGCACCTCAAGCCTCAAGCAGAACCCGTAACCCTATTCCGTTTATTTGCCTGCGCGAGCTGTTGCAACAAACGATTCCTTAAGATCCACCGCGGCCTCAGGGCCGTGTGAACACCCAACCATCCGGTTTCACACGGGCACCTTTGAGCCCTCACGCAGGAGACGACACGTCATGCTGAGCTGGGACGAATTCGACAAAGAAGAAGAAGGCGAAGTAGCCGCTAAAGGCGCCAACGCCGGCCACGCCACCGAAGCCAACATGGACCGCCTCGACGGTGCCGGCGCTGCCGCCGCCATTGAAGCCCGCGCCGTCACCGCCAATGACTCCGCCGCCATCGTGCGCGCCAAGGCCGCCCTCGACAAACTCGACGTCGCCGAAGGCCTCGCCGAGCTGGAAGGCTCCGCCGCCCGCGTCGCCGTCGACGAAAAGCGCATGATCAACTGCCGCGCCGACCTCAACCAACTCGTGCCCTTCAAGTACGACTGGGCCTGGCAAAAGTACCTCGACGGCTGCGCCAACCACTGGATGCCGCAAGAGGTCAACATGACCGCCGACATCGCCCTGTGGAAAAACCCCGAAGGCCTCACCGACGACGAACGCCGCATCGTCATGCGCAACCTCGGCTTCTTCTCCACCGCCGACTCCCTGGTTGCCAACAACCTGGTGCTGGCCGTGTACCGCCTGATCACCAACCCGGAGTGCCGCCAGTACATCCTGCGCCAGGCCTTCGAAGAAGCGATCCACACCCACGCCTACCAGTACTGCATCGAATCCCTGGCCATGGATGAAGGCGAGATCTTCAACATGTACCACGAGATCCCATCGGTCGCTAAAAAAGCCGCCTGGGGCCTCAAATACACCCGTTCGATCTCCGATCCGAAATTCGAAACCGGCACCGTCGAAACCGACAAGGAACTGCTGCGCAACCTGGTCGCCTACTACTGCGTCCTGGAAGGCATCTTCTTCTACTGCGGCTTCACCCAGATCCTGTCCATGGGCCGTCGCAACAAAATGACCGGCGTGGCAGAACAGTTCCAGTACATTCTGCGTGACGAGTCGATGCACCTGAACTTCGGTATCGATGTGATCAACCAGATCAAAATCGAAAACCCGCATTTGTGGGATGCCGAGATGAAGGAAGAAGCGACCCAGATGATTTTGCAGGGGACGCAGCTGGAGATTGAGTACGCGCGGGATACCATGCCGCGTGGGGTGTTGGGCATGAATGCGGCGATGATGGAGGATTACCTTAAGTTCATCGCGAATCGTCGTCTGTCGCAGATCGGCCTGAAAGAAGAGTACCCAGGGACGACTAACCCGTTCCCGTGGATGAGCGAGATCATGGACTTGAAGAAAGAGAAGAATTTCTTTGAGACTCGTGTGATCGAGTATCAGACGGGTGGTGCGTTGAGCTGGGATTGATTCCTAAGCCAAGCAACATTAAGAAGCCCTGAATTATTCAGGGCTTTTTTATGCTCCCTTGATCTGTATAGGAGCCGTCTTACACCAAAATCATCCATAGAAAGGTTGATACGAATTTCGATGCTGAATAGTCTCGTCTACCGGTGCCTAAGAAACGCCCAACGTAGCTGCTAGCCTCACTCACACAGTCAAGAAATCGCATGGCTAATCATGCGGAATGAATACTGTATCGAGGCCAAGCAAGTTGGAGTTTCTTAAAACCCGCTCTCTACGTTGGGTTCCCACCCTTCTGTAAATCACGTAGAGGTCATAGGAAGTGTCTAGCCAATATCTACTCAACTTGCCTAACGCTGAAGGTATGCTCACATCCGAGCTTTCAATCGCCTTAGTTTTTACTCGTCATAATCTTCAATTACATGCCCTCCTTCTAGAAAACCAAGCGTGGTTCTGTGCGCGTGACCTTGGACGTTTGATGGGGTGGTTCTTAGACGAGCGCACGACTCGCAAGCTCGATGAAGACCAACGAAGAACTCTAAAACTGCTGTTCCACGGTCAGCCCGAAGAAATGCTGATGATCAGCGAATCCGGTGCTTACGCGCTGTTGGTCTATCACTACACACCCGGAAACCGCCTGCTGCGTAGTTGGCTCACTCATGAAGTGGTTCCAATGTTGAGGGACGAGCGTCAGCCACGAACGGTGGAACGACCGTTGTTGAGCATGTTGGATTGGCCGGAGATGTCGTTGAACCTGTTGCATTGGCAAGATGAAGGCTGGATAAGGCTTCGGGATATGCCGTATCTACTGGTTAACCGGACGCACCGGAGGGAGACCATAAAGACTCCATGGTGGCGAAAGCTCACCCAAGTTTTCCGAATAAAGCAGCGAATTTACTGACGCAAACGAACGGCAAGTCCCACCGACTCGTAGGAAATTTCGTAGACGCAATAATGGCTACTCAGTATCGTCCGAGGGTTTTCTACCCTCGGCGGCTGTATGGATACGAAAAAAGGTAATACCGGATGGAGCGATCAGGAGCTTGAAGCGTCCGTCGATGCCTATCTGAAAATGTGGACCCTTGAACGAAGTGGTCAAGCCTTTAAAAAATCAGATGAGAACCGGTTACTGCGAGAGGGGCCACTCAACCTGCGCAGCGCTTCGTCAATTGAATATCGCATGCAGAATATCTCTGCGGTATTTGAACAGCTGGGTTTGCAACGTATCACTGGCTATATGCCTGCGAAAAACATCGGTGCCGGAGTGAGTGAGCGTATTCGCAAGGTGCTAGCAACAAAACCTGGCCTGCACGCTGAGCTTGGTCTGGCAGCCGTAGATAAGCCACTGCCCGGCGAGCGCCCGACTTTTTCGAAGCCTTTCCTTGTAATCGAGCCACAAGGCATTCTGAATCCACGGCAGTTGTTTACTGTCAGTCTTTCTTACGCACGCGCAGAGCATGTACGAAAGCTGGTTCTACAGTTTGCGAATGGGATCTGCGAAGGTTGCGACTTGCCAGCACCTTTCGCTGGAGTTGATGGCCAGCCATTTCTTGAAGTACATCACGTCAAGCACCTCGCCCAGAAGGGTTCGGATCGCACGACCAATGCTGTAGCCTTGTGCCCCAATTGCCATCAGCGTTGTCACCGGTCGAGTGACCGGGAGGCTTTCACTGAGGGGCTTTACTCCAAAGTCGGAAGATTGGCACGGGAGTAAACTCCAGTGGTCACACCTGATGAACGCTCAAAAAACACTAGATAGGACCGAGGCCAACCCGTGAACCCAGACATGCTCGAAGCCGGCCCCATCGACGCCAAAGTACTCTCCGTCTTTGACTTCGACGGCACCCTCACCCACCACGACAGTTTCGTGCCCTTCCTCAAATTCGCCTTTGGCCCCGGCGAGTTCTATGGCCGGATGGTCAAACTCGCCGTGCCGGGGCTGCGCTTTTTGCTGCAGCAGATCAGCCGGGATGAGTTGAAGGCGCAGTTGATCCGCACCTTTATGACGGGCGTGGAGAAGGTGTGGGTGCAGCAGCAGGCTGAGGCGTATTGCCAGCGTTATTGGACCAAGTTGATGCGCCCCAAGGGCTTGCAGTCGGTGGAAGATGAGGTGAAGTCCGGGGCGGTGGTGACGCTGTGTTCGGCGTCGCCGGCGTTGGTGTTGCAGCCGTTTGCGAATCGGCTGGGGATCAAATTGATTGGCACTGAGCTTGAGGTGGTCGACGGCGTGTTGACGGGCAAGCTCACGGGGAATAATTGCCGTTGTGAGAACAAGGTGCTGCGGCTTGAGGCGGTGTATGGGGATTTGGGCGAGTATCGGCTAAGAGCCTGGGGCGATACGCGTGGGGATCGGGAGTTGCTGGCGGCGGCGCAGGATGCGCATTTTCGGCATTTTCATTCGAAGAAGAAGCAGGGCAAGTTGCAGCGGTGATGCGGGTGGGTGGGGTCGGCGGGTGGACCGAGGCGATCCTATCGCTGCCTCGCTGGGGCTCGAGAGCTCCCACAGGTTGATCGGCGTCAGGCTGGATAGCGCACTTAGCATGGGTGCCAAGAGGTCAGCTCACACCCAATCTTCTACCCGCAATCCTGGCACGCGGTCGAACTCGCGTCGATTATTCGTGACCAAAATCAGACCCTGCGAACGGGCATGCCCGGCGATCATCTGGTCATAGGGACCTATCGGAGTACCCGCTCTAGCCAGCTCTGCGCGAAGCTGCCCAGTATGTATCGCGGCGTCTTGGTCGTATTTTAAAACCTCCAGGCGCGCAGCAAACCCTTCTACGTCGGCGAGGTTTCGCTCCGGGTTAGCTGATTTTTCAGCACCGTAAATCAACTCCATCAGGGTCACTGTACTAATACCCAGTTGGCCATGGTGCCTTTTGAAGGTTTCACGCACCTGTTGGGGTTTGTTTTTGATGGTGAAGATGCAAATGTTGGTATCTAGCATGAACTTGAGCATTAAAAAGATTCCCGCTCTTGTTCCGCTGGTTGCTCGCGGTCGGTCATGAAGTCAGGCGTGACCCCCTCGCCATCAAACCAGCTGTCCCATGACTCACCGGCTGGGGTGATGATTCTGGCTCTTCCGATAGAAATAACATCTACGCGCTTTACATCGTCCGGCATGGCAGCAGCTTTTGGCAAACGTACCGCTTGGCTGCGGTTGCTTTGGAATACAGAACCTTGGTCCATGATGGCCTACCTCTAGTGATCGTTTAATATCGCAACGCTACACCACAGCCTGGATATGTCAACGGGATATACATTTCGTTACGGGTCGAACCGCTGGTCATACCCTGCATTCACGAAAACACCAAAGAGCATTTGAATTTGATAAAAAATTCACTCTTCGCGCCAAAAACGTTAATGGCTTACTGAGAGGTGATGCAGGTAGGTGGGGTCGGCAGGTTGACCGAGGCGATCCCATCGCTGCCTCGCTGGGGCTCGAGAGCTCCCACATTTGAGCTTTGTTGACGCTTAGGCCGGCGTCTTCAGGTCCACGCCCAGCGCCGTTGCAAACGCTTTCACCATCGGGCTTCTCGGCGCGTTGTGGCGCAGGATCAGGTTGAATGTCGTGCTCAGGTAAACCTGTTCCGGGCACAGTGCGCGCAGGCGCCCTTCCCTGACCAATGGCGCGGCGTAGTGTTCCGGCAGGAAGCCTAAGAAGCGGCCGGTGAGGATCAGGATGGCGACGGCTTCCACCTGTGAGGCCGAGGCGGACTGGCTGTCGTAGGTGACGAAGTTGGCTTTGTCGCGGTGGATCGCGTACCGGTGGTTGACCACTTCGTATTGGCGCAGCACGTCTGGGGTGATGTCGCTCGCGTTGAACAGCGGGTGTCCTACGGCGCAGTAGGCGTGGGCTTTTTCTTCGTAGAGGGGGAAGTAGTCGAATTCTTCTCGGCGTTGGTACACCGGCACGATGCCGACGATCAGCCGCCCTTCCACCACGCCGCGTTCAACTTCGTCGAGTTGCGAGGCATGTAGGCGCAATCTAATTTTTGGCGATTCGCTGTGTAGTTTCCCTAACGCGGTAATTAGCGGCGAATTAACGTCGGAGACGGTGTTATCAATTACACCGACACTAAGGTCACCAATAAGCTCGTTTTGCGCCGAACTAAGCTTGTCGCGAAAACTGTCCACCGAGGTAAATAACTCGATGGACGCTTGATACACCAACTTGCCTTCTTCGGTCAGGCCGAACCCTTCGCGGCCCCGCGTACACAGGCGCATGCCAATGCGAATTTCGAGGTCGGAGATCTGTTTGCTGATGGCCGCCAGGCCCACATTCAGCTCGTTTTGCGCCGCGCTGAAGCCGCCGGCTTCGACCACGGCCATGAACACGCGCAGCAGTTTGAAGTCCAGCCCGCTCAGTTGCAGGGGCGGTCGTGTACCGGGTTTTGGCGGTATGTTTCCAGAAGTGGAAAGTGGGGTTTCCATAATACGCGTTGACCTCAAGTGCCATATTCAACAGGCTTCAACCCAGTCCTTGAACATAGCCAGGCGGCGATAATGAACATAAACATCCGCCCTTGGCAACCTTGAATACGGCGCGTCAGACGCTGGTTCAGTCTAGTTGAAATCTTATTTTTACTGCCTCCGACTCTTCTAAAAACAAGCGTGAGGAATACCGATGTCCCAGCCCACCGATCGCCTTTGGGGCGCTCGTTTCAAGACCGGCCCGTCTGCTGCTTTGGCCGCGTTGTCGCGTTGCCCTGAGCGCTATTTCCGCCTGACGCCCTACGACCTCGCTGGTTCGCGTGCCCATGCCCGTGAGTTGCAGCGCGCCGGTTTGCTGGATGAGTCGGAGACCTTGCGCACCCTCGAGGCCCTGGACCGTATCGGTGACGATTTCGCCGCCGGGCGCCTGCATCCGACCCTGGATGACGAGGACGTACACACCTTTATCGAACGCGTATTGACCGAGCGCCTGGGCGCCTTGGGCGGCAAGTTGCGCGCCGGGCGTTCGCGTAACGATCAAACGGCCAATGACCTGCGCCTTTTCCTGCGCGACCATGCGCGCACCATCACCACCGAGGTGTTGGGTTTGCAGCAGGCGTTGGTGGCGCAGGCCGAGCAGCACGTCGACAGCATTTGCCCGGGCTTTACCCATTTGCAGCAGGCGCAACCGATTGTGTTTGCCCATCACTTGTTGGCCCACGCCCAGTCGATGTTGCGTGATGTGCAACGGTTGGTGGATTGGGATGCGCGCACGGCGTTGTCGCCGTTGGGTGCGGCGGCAATGGCCGGTTCCGCAATTGCGCGCCAGCCCGAACATTCGGCCAAGGAAATGGGTTACACCGGGCCGTGCGAAAACTCCATTGATGCCGTGGCCAGCCGTGACCATGTGGCGGAGTTTCTGTTTGTGGCGGGCATGCTCGGGGTGAATATTTCGCGGCTGTCGGAGGAGTTTTGCCTGTGGTCGTCGCGCCAGTTTCACTGGGTGGTGCTGGACGATGCCTACGCCACCGGCAGCTCGATCATGCCGCAGAAAAAGAACCCGGACATCGCCGAGTTGGCGCGGGGCAAGGCTGGGCGTTTGATTGGCAACCTGACCGGGTTGATGTCGACGCTCAAGTCGTTGCCGCTGTCGTACAACCGCGATTTGAGTGAAGACAAACACAGCGTGTTGGACAGCGTCGACACCTTGCTGCTGGTGCTGCCGGCGATGGCCGGGATGGTGGCGACCATGAAGGTGCAGGTGGAGGAGCTGCGCAGGCAAGCGCCGATGGGCTTCACCTTGGCAACTGAGGTGGCGGATTGGCTGGCTACCCGTGGCGTGCCGTTTAAAGAGGCGCATGAGATTACCGGCGCGTTGGTGCAGGCCTGTGAGCAGCAGGAGATTGAGTTGTGGGAAGCCTCGCCGGCGATGTTGGCGCAGGTGGATGCGAGGTTGCTGCCTGAAGTGCGTGAGTGCCTGACCCTGGAGGCGGCGATTGCGGCGCGCAGTGGCTGGGGTGGCACGGCGCCGAAGCGGGTGCGGGAGCAGATTGGGCGGTTGAAGCTGGCGTTGGCGGCTCAGCAAAAATGGGCTGAGAGTTACACCGGATTCCGAATCTGATCGTTCCCACGCTCTGCGTGGGAATGCCGCCTAGGACGCTCCGCGTCCCGTTGCATGGCTCCAATTCTGCGCAATGGTGACGCGGAGCGTCACGGGATGCATTCCCACGCAGAGCGTGGGAACGATCGTGCAACACCTATATTTTTTGGAGTAGCACCATGAACCAAACCCCGGCGGAGCGCTTGGAAGCCGAGCGCAAGTTGTCCGAGAACCAGTTCGATATTACGCAGTACGAGCATGTGCCGCGGCGGTATTACGGGCGGATGTTTTTTGCCACGTTGATCGTGATCGCCCTGGCCGCGCTGTTGCGCGCATTTGCCAATGGCCAGATCGAATGGTCCTACATCGGCCAGTTCCTCACGTCTGAGGCCATCCTCTGGGGGCTGGTGAATACCATTGTCATGTCGATTTTGGCGATGGCGCTGGGTGTGGTGATCGGGGTGATCACGGCGATCATGCGCATGTCGGCCAACCCGATCCTGCGTTATGTGGCCATCACTTACACTTGGCTGTTCCGCGGTACGCCGCTGATTTTGCAGCTGCTGCTGTGGTTCAACCTGGCGCTGATTTTCCCGGTGATCGCGATTCCCGGCCTGTTCAGCATCGACACCGTCGACCTGATGACGCCGTTCGTGGCCGCCCTGCTCGGCCTCAGCATCAACCAGGGCGCGTACACCGCCGAAGTGGTGCGCGCCGGTTTGCTCTCGGTCGACACGGGCCAGTATGAAGCCGCCAAATCCATCGGTATGCCGAGCCTACAAGCATTGCGTAGGGTGATTCTGCCGCAGGCCATGCGGGTGATCATTCCGCCTGTAGGCAACGAGTTCATCAGCATGGTGAAAATGACCAGCCTGGCCAGCGTGATCCAGTACTCGGAGCTGCTGCACAACGCGCAAAACATCTACTACGCCAACGCGCGGGTCATGGAGCTGCTGATTGTGGCCGGCATCTGGTACCTGGCGGTGGTGACTGTTCTTTCATTTGGTCAGAGCCGCCTCGAGCGTCGTTTTGCCCGCGGCGCCGGCAAGCGTTCGTAAGTTTGGGTTGAGGAGATTTGCCCCATGAGAAGCATCGTCAAGGCCGTCAACCTGAACAAGTATTACGACCAGTATCACGCACTGCGTGACATCAATATCGAGGTCGAGCAAGGCGAAGTGATGTGCATCATTGGCCCGTCCGGTTCGGGTAAAAGCACCCTGCTGCGTTGCGTCAACCAGCTGGAAAAAATCGACAAGGGCGGCCTGTGGGTCGACGGTGAGTTGGTCGGCTACCGGGTGGTCGGCAACAAGCTGCATGAGATGAATGAATCGCAGATTGCCCGCCAGCGCCTGGCCACCGGCATGGTGTTCCAGCGTTTCAATTTGTTCCCGCATATGACCGTGTTGCAGAACATCATCGAAGGCCCGGTGCAGGTGCTCAAGCGCTCGCCCAAGGAAGCCATCGAAGATGCGCTGGAGTTGCTGGCCCGCGTGGGTCTGGCGGACAAGCGCAATGCATACCCGGTGGAATTGTCCGGCGGCCAGCAACAACGTGTGGCTATTGCTCGCGCCTTGGCGATGCGCCCCAAGTTGATGTTGTTTGACGAACCCACGTCAGCCCTCGACCCGGAGCTTGTGGGAGAAGTGCTGTCGGTGATGCGTGATTTGGCCACCACCGGCATGACCATGATCGTGGTCACCCATGAGTTGGGCTTCGCCCGCGAAGTCTCCAACCGCATGGTGTTTATGGATGCTGGCCAGATTGTGGAAGCCGGCAGCCCCGAAGAAATTCTAATAAGCCCACAAAACCCGCGTACCCAAAGCTTTATTTCTGCCGTTCGCACTTAACTAAAAAACTAACGAGAACGCCCCCATGAAAAAATTGTTTATCCCCACGTTGCTCGCAGGCCTGATGGCCTCCACCTGTGTATTCGCGGCATTGCCGGCAGCAATCAAGGAAAAAGGCGAGATCAGCGCGGCCATCGTGCCGAACTACCCGCCGATGGATTTCAAGGACACCGCCACCAATAAACTCACCGGCCTGGACTTTGACCTGGGCAATGCCCTGGCCGAGCGCCTGGGTGTGAAGATCAAGTGGCAGGAAACCGGCTTCGAGCAGATGCTCAGCGGCCTGACCACCAAGCGCGTCGACATTGTGCTGTCGGGCATGAGCGACACCGCCGAACGCCAGAAGGCCGTGACCTTCATCGACTACTTCACCAGTGGCCCGCAGCTGTACACCCTGGCCAAGCGTGAAGACCTTCAGGCATTGACTGACCTGTGCGGTAAAAAAGTCGGCACCAGCCGCCGTACCACCTGGCCGTCGGAGATTGCCGCATGGAGCAAGGAAAACTGCGAAGCGGCCGGTAAGCCAGCCATTGTGGTGATCGGCACCGAAGGCTCGGCAGATGCGCGCGCGCAGTTGCAGCAGAACCGTCTGGATGCGGCGATGCAGGGCAGCGAGACCATTCCTTATCTGATGGCGCTGGACAAGGGTAAGTACAAGCCGGTGGGCCTGGCGATTTCCAAGCAGTTCACGGGGCTGGGGATTGAGAAGAGCAACACTGAGCTGGTGACGGCGATCAGTGAAGCGCTGCAGGGCATGATTGAGGATGGCACCTACGGCAAGATCCTCAAGAAGTGGGATCTGGAGCAAGGTGCGGTGGAAAAAATCAGCATCAATGCCGGCCAATAAACACAGGATCTAAAAATGTGGGAGCTGGCTTGCCTGCGATAGCGGTGGGCCAGTGAGAAATACTCAAGCTGACCCACCCCTATCGCAGGCAAGCCAGCTCCCACATTAGCTCTGTATTCACATTAGCTCTGTATTCACATTAGCTCTGTATTCACATTGGCTCTGTGTTCACTGTTGATCTGTTCTCACAGTAGATCTGTGTTGTCTTGAAGCAATAACAAGGACGCTCGCCCCCACCGTGGCCACCTATTCCCTGGTAATTCGCCGCCTGATGATCTGCTCGGTGACCATCGTGGTCAGCCGCGCCATGACCAGCCCCTTGCTGGCCTTGCTCTTGAGTACCCGACTGGGCCTCAACCAGCAGGACATCGGCCTGTTGATGGGCATTGCCGTGTTTATCGCCACGTTGCTGGGCCTGTATGGCGGCTACATCATCGACCGCCTGGAAAAGCGCAAGCTGCTGATCCTGGCCATGCTCTCCAGCTCCATCGGTTTTCTATTGCTGACGTTCGCCAGCAACCTCTATCTCACCACCCTGACCCTGGTCATTACCGAAGCCGCCTCGGCGCTGTTCCTGATCGGCTCCAAAGCCATCATCAGCGAGAACCTGCCGGTGGGTGATCGCGCCAAGGTGTTTTCCCTGCGTTACACCCTGACCAATGTTGGCTACGCCACTGGGCCGATGATCGGTGTAGTGATTGCCGGGCATATGCAACTGGCGCCGTTCTTGATCGCCAGCGCCATTGCGTTTGGCAGCCTGTTCCTGATGATCGGCATCCCACCGACCCAGCGCGATGACAGCCACAAACCCTTGAGCTTCCTCAGCACGCTGCGCACGTTGCGCAGCGACCGCACGCTGATCCTGTTCACCAGTGGCAGCCTGTTGAGCACCATTGTCCACGGGCGCTACACCCTGTATCTGTCGCAGTTTTTGCTGGTGGCCTACAAACCCGCCGAGGCGCTGAAGATTCTGTCGGCAGTGCTGGCCTGCAACGCCATCACCGTGATTGTGATGCAGTACCAGATTGGCCGGTTTCTCAAGCGCGAACAGTTGCGCTACTGGATCGTGCTGGGCACGTTGCTGTTCATTGCCGGGCTGGTCGGTTTCAGCCAGGCTCACAGTCTGCTCACGTGGTGCCTGGCAATGTTCGTGTTTACCTTGGGCGAGATGATCATTTACCCGTCGGAATTCCTGTTTATCGACACCATCGCCCCAGACGCATTGCGCGGCAGTTATTACGGCGCACAAAACCTGGCGGCGTTTGGCGGAGCGATGAGCCCGGTTATTTGCGGCTATTTGCTGATCAACGCTGCGCCGACCAGCATGTTCTATGCGTTGGGTGCACTCACTGCGATGGGCGGCACTTTGTGTTTCTTGAGCGGCCGACGTGTAGCTGGCACACCGCTTACCTAATGTGGGAGCTGGCTTGCCTGCGATAGCGGTGTGTCAGGTTAGGATGTTCAAACTGGCACGGCGCTATCGCAGGCAAGCCAGCTCCCACATTTTGCTCTCCGTAATCTCTGGTATTTGCGTAGTATCCAGCCATTCATCTCACGGACCCGAGCCCCATGAAATTCGACACGGCCTACAGCCTGAGTCTCGACGACAAGCTGTCGATCTACGACGTTCGAGACCTGAATTTCGACGAAACCGCCGACTTCGACTCCGATAAGGACAGCTTCCTGTGCCCCAACGATGAATGCCGCGCAGCATTCGAAACGGGCAATACGCTGAGCACGTTCAACGCGAAAAACGTCAATTATCAGCGCACGCCGCATTTCAAGAACAAGACCAGCACCCGGCATATCGACGGCTGCCGCTATGCCAGCACGCATAAGACGGCAACCGGTGAAAGTGACGACGAGCGCGAAGACAATTTCCCATCGGAATTTGTACTGACCCGGCGTCAGTACCCGCGCAACACTGCGCTTGTCGGCAGCGAGGGAAGAGCCCCACAAGATTCGGCGAAGGCGCCTTCGACAAGTACCCGTTCATCCCACATCAGCAGCGACACAACCCCGGACAAAACCAGCGTCTTCGCACACCCGGTCGAGTGCTATGTGTCGAATATCGACGACAAGGACAAGCTCAAGTCCATGCCGCTGAAGGTTGGCGAACACTCCGCGAATTACTGGACGTTCTTCAAGAAAATCGAATACCTGCAAGACAATAAAGGCCTGATTTACTGGGGCAAGATCAAAGCGATCAAGGATTACACCAGCAGCTTTCGCATCGACTTCGAAAAAAAGGTGTGGCTCGACAAAAAGCCTTATTCAGTGAATGTCTACCTGAGCAAAAAACTCATCGAGAACTACCGCAAGCGCACGGCGTTCCTGGAGCAGATCAAGGCGGCCGCCAGTAGCGAACGGGCCTTGTATTGCTTCTTTTACGGGGTGACGCCAACGCTTAAACAGGTGCCGAGCAAGAAGAACCCCGAGCAGACATTCGGGGTGTTCAGCGCCAATATCGAGAACCTGGACCACTTGATCATTCGTGAGGCACCGGGAATGCAGGAGCATTAGGCAAGGGCGCGTGATCGCTGAGCTTGCCGGTATTGTTCGCGTGCAGCTCGGGCGGTGGCCGCGTCTATCCCGCCAAATGCTGTCAGCCAGTGAATCAGCATTTCTTCCTCTGGCCAACCATAGCCCTTTATCCCGGGAATGGTTCTGGGTGTACGATTGATGGCTTCGTCATAGCGTCTCGCACTCCACGGCTGCTTCACAAAGTCGAAACCTTCAGCGTCCCATTTAAACACGCGCAGGATTTCATTGATTTGGCCCTGGCTGCTGCGGTCGCTGCGCTGGTACAAGCAATAAGTGCTCCCCAAGCCGCTCAGCAGCGGATCACAAACGGACGGCGAGAGTATGTCCAGCACGCCACACTTCAGCGCTACATTCATCACGCCATCGATCCAGCGATGGGCAAATGTCTTCACAAAACCCGCGTCATCGGCCTTTTTCATATCGAAGAACAGCATGCTATAGCGCGTCTTCAAATGCGTCGCCACCAGCACATGCTTACGCTTAACTATTGCCGCATGGACCAGCCACTGGTTAGGGTCTGTGTGCAGCGCAAGACCCTCGGCGCTCGGTATCGGTGGTTTTTCAACTGGGGTAATTTTCTTACCCTTGTGAATACGGCTGAAAAAGTCGCTGCCGGCTTGTGAGCAATTAAATGTCAGCACACTGTGTTCCTGCGCAAAGTGATCAACGCCAAGTGTGCCCTATTTACTCGCCGGGCAATTGCTCCTCAACCCACTCAAGTTCATAAGGCTGCCTGACGGCATAGCTGATGGCATCAAGCGTTTCTTCGCTGAGTATTGCCAACTCGGCGTCGGTCAACAGGTCATGGTGCACCATCAATGCCAAGCACGGATAGGTTGATGAGCGACTGTAATAGTCGAACATATCGGCCATATCCTTGTTGCGGGCATGAATCACGCCATACAGCATTCCGTACCGGGCGTGAGCGGACAAGGCACCGTGCTCACTGATAGTCCTGGCATCCGCCAGGACACCGAGGCAAAACCGATCAAGGGCCAATGCCCTCAAGCCTTTGAATTTCTTCCAATCACTTTCGGAAATAGACATAGCGTCGTTCTCTCGTCAGCTCAATCGGTCCGCAGATCTTGCTATCGGCGTGCGAGCTTTGCAACGTCCACTGTCCTTCTGGATAGGGCAAGTGAACCCCCGATAAAAAATCCAGTTGATGAACGGCGCAAACAACTGTACAAAAACACAGTATAGTTTGCCTTCCCCCGTCGAACCTGGAGAAACCCCATGTCCTCTCTGGCAATGAGCTCTTTCGTAGAACAGCAGATCGTCCTGCACCAATTCACCGCCAAACACAGCGCACAGGCCCGTGTGATGCTGGGCTGGAGCCGTGAAGACCTGGCCCGCCAGGCCGGGCTGGCGGTGGAGGTGGTTCAGCGTTTTGAAAGCCTGGGTGAGGTGGAGGATGAAGCTCGGTTAGCCCTCGCGTTCCGGCTGGAGGCTGAAGGCCTGGTGTTTTTTCCAGGGTTTGCCCCGGGCTGGGGGATGAGCGCACGCAAGTTTGCAGCCGCCCCTGCCGAGCTCGCGGCACCTGGCCTCATCTCGCGGTTGATGGGCTCAGCAGCGGCATCAAATGACTCACCAACGCCTCAGCCGAATGGTGCGTAGAGTCCAACCGAAGCACCGGGCAGGTCAGCGGTTTCAACCAGCTTTCATGCCGACGCAGGCTGCGTAGGCTGTGGTTGCCGCCGTCGTAACGGGCGGCCCAGGCCAGGAATGCGATGCTGTTGGCGTGGCGGCTGCCGCCCTCCAGGATCTGTTCGCCGTAGCGTTGCACTTCGCGCAGTTGCAAGCGGTGCAGGCGCACATGTGGGTCCAACCGCAGGAACACTACATGGGTGAACTGCGCGATCATCGCATCGCCCCAGCCGCACAGTGAGCCGGACAGTACCCAGCCCTCAAGGCCGGCACTCTGTTCCTGCAACAGGCGGATGCGTTCATCCTTGGGCCGGGCGACCGTGAAAGGCTCTGACGTTTGTTGCCAGTAGAAATAGTCAGAGTCGAAATAGGCGACGCCCAAGCGTTTGGCCAGAGCCTGGCCCAAGGTCGAGGTACCGGCACCTGCAGCGCCGATAATGTGTATTTTGTAGGCCATGCTTGCTCTCCATGGCTTTGAGTGTAATACGCGAGATTTGCAGCACGCAGCGCGTCATTTAAAGCTCGGGTTTTACACCGGCTTGGGCCGCCTGCTCGTACCCATAAGCCACTGCCAGCAAGGTGGGTTCCGACCAGCGAGTACCGAAGAAGTAGGCACTGGTAGGCAGGCCGTCCTCACTCGTCCCAGAAGGTACGGTGACCCCTGGGTAACCTGCTGCGGCAACCCCGAAGTAACTGTTGGTATCGTAGTCCGACACTATGGCATGCAGGTTTTTCTCCTTGATCGGGTCATCCACGCTGCTGCGAAAATCCTGGATAAGCGCGTCCCACAGCGTTTTGCGTTGCTGCGGTGTGAGAGTGGCTGCGTTGACCTTCTTGAGTACAGATTGGTGATCCGTCTCAGTACCATCACGGGTTTCATTGAATGTTATCAACTCGGCCAATGATGTGACCGGCAGGCCCGGACGCTTGGCCAAGTAGGCATTCAGTTCTTCCCTTACATCCGAGAGCAACAGTTCGTCGTAGCGTGAAGCATCTGCCAGCCGCAGGTTGATCGGTAACAACGTAGCGCCTTGCTCACGAAGTACTTGCAGTGTCTTGCTAAATTGCGGGCTGTTGTCCACCGGCAAACTTTCACCGTTGAACGTAAAGGTCGCGGGATAACCGATACGCTTGCCCTTCAACGCGCCTGGCACCAGCAGTTTGGTGTAGTCGATGCCTTGAGGGGCGCCCAGGCTTTCGGGATCGCCAGGGTCACTGCCGGACATGGCATTGAGCATCAACGCAACGTCATACACCGAACGAGCCATGGGGCCGGGTGTGTCTTGTCGGCGGCTGGCGGGAATAATCCCGTTGCGATCCAACAAGCCAACGCTGGGTTTGAGCCCCACCACACCATTGAGCGCCGCCGGTACGATGATCGAACCATTGGTTTCTGCACCGACCGCCAGGGGTGCCAGCCCGGCCGCTATCGCTGCGGCAGACCCCGAACTGGAGCCACCGACGTCGGCACCCGCACGGTGAGGGTTAAGGGTTTGCCCTCCCCGACTACTCCAGCCATCGGGGCCACCGCGAAAGCCGGCCAGTTCGCTCATGTTGGTTTTACCCAGGATCACCACCCCTTGCTGGATGAGGTAATCGACAAGAGCAGCATTCTTGCCGGCAGCCGCCCCCACAAGACCAAACGCACCTGCACTGGTTTGCATGCCAGTCGTTTCGATGGTGTCCTTGAGCAAAATGGGTACGCCATGCAACGGGCCGCGCACCTTGCCACTGGCGCGTTCACGGTCCAGTTCGCGCGCGACCTCGAGTGCCTCAGGGTTGAGTTCGATGACGGAGCACAGTTGAGGGTCCAGCGTGCGGATACGCTCTTGCAGGAAGTTCACCAGATCAACCGCCGTAAGCCCGTGCGGCCGAGCCATTTGTTCGCCCAGCTCGCGAACGCTTGCGTATGCAGTCTCTGGCGCCACGGGCTTTGCAGCCATTGGCGTTTCTACTACAGGCGAGGTCTGCGCCGGCAAGGTTTGCGCAGCCTGGCGGATCATCGAATAGATGCCGTAAGCAACCGTCATAAAGGTCTCTCCTGAGTTCAGAATTCATGCGGGATCAAGTCCGCCATTCTAAAAACCCCAGGTGTTAAAGACCCTCAGGCAGTCTCTGCTCACATCGTAGGAGGGTTCAGCACTTCCTGTAGTTGTTACGAGTTCTTTGACGCGCAGGCGCTGACCTGGCGATAGGCATGCAACAACAGCGGCAATGCATCACGCGACCATTGTGCGCCGTAAAACCACAGTTTCGCCCCATCTCCCAACGGTTCGCAAAGCGACGGATAGCCGCTGATGCAGGCACGATGAAACGCGACGCTTTCGCTGCCAGAAACCAGCGCATCCAGGCGATGCGCGGTCATGAGGTCGTCGATTTCATTGCTTTGCAGGGAAAATTGCAGGCTGCTGTCTTCACGACGCGCGTCCACTGGCACCAAGTGCGCACCGGCCTGGCGCAGAAGGTCGAAGGCTGCACACAAGGCTTCGCTGTGTTCGACGGCCTCTCGATGACCGCCTTGCACATAGCGGTCAGCGAACCCGATACGCCAACCCGATAGCATCTGTGAAGCGGTGAAGCTGGTGTTGTTCAGTACCAGGGGGACTTCCACCATGACCGGCCCAGTAGGGTCGATACCGCTTAAAGCTGCGAGTGATAACGCGGGATCCCGCGCAGGTCTTGCCGGTAGGGCCGGCGCGTTGTAGCCAGGAATGGGCGCCGCGCCAACCACTTGCGCCGCGCCGAAGACGATACCTGCGCGGCTCAGATTCTCGGGTTTAGCATAAACGGACTCGGCCGCGGGCTCCACGCTGCCCGCCTCCTCCGTCACAGGCAAGGAAAGCCCTGGGCGACACGGCATCCCTGATCGCCAATGCTCCCTACAGTTTTTTTCCATCAAAACCCGACCTCCGACAATTGATTGCGCGGGATCATCGCACTCTCATCTGGCGTTTGTCGCAGTCCTGAAACACCCTGAAAATCCTTTTTCCAGGCGGCAACGTTTCAACCCGCTGCGTGTTCTTTTACACCTTGAGTTTCCACCTCCAGCCACCACGCATGCCCGCGCTCCGGCTGGCTAAGGCTGAACGCCTGCCCCATCGCCGGCGTGGTAATCGCCACGTTGCGCTCCCAGGCCAGGGCCATGATGCGGTCAAACGGTTCGTGCCAGGCGTGGAAGGCCAGGTCGAAAGTGCCGTTGTGGATCGGTAGCAGCCAACGACCTTTGAGGTCGATGTGTGCTTGCAGGGTTTGCTCAGGCTGCATATGCACATGGGGCCAGTCGACGTTGTAAGCACCTGTTTCCATCAGCGTCAGATCAAACGGGCCGTATTGTTCACCGATGCGTGTGAAGCCGTCGAAATAACCGGTGTCGCCGCTGAAAAAGATCCGCCGCGCGGCGTCGATCATCACCCAGGAACACCACAAGGTCTGGTTGCCATCAAACAGGCCACGCCCGGAAAAATGCTGGGCCGGTGTGGCGATAAACCGGATGCCCTCGACTTCGGTGCCTGCCCACCAATCCAGTTGCCGGACTTTGCTGGCATCCACACCCCACTTGACCAGCGTGTCGCCCACGCCCAGCGGCGCAAGAAAATAGCGGGTCTTGTCGGCCAGTTGGATCACCGCGTTGCGGTCAAGATGGTCGTAGTGATTGTGGGAAAGAATCACCGCTTCCAGAGGTGGTAACTCTTCAAGGCTGATCGGCGGCTGATGAAAGCGCTTTGGCCCAGCCCAACTGAAAGGCGAGGCACGTTCGGCAAATACCGGGTCAGTGACCCAGAACTTGCCGCGCATTTTCAGCAGCACAGTGGAATGCCCCAGGCGAAACACACTGTGATCGGGTGCTGCCAACAACTGCTCACGCGTCAGCGGTTGCACCGGGATCTTGCCTACCGGGCGTGTGCTGCGTGGTTTGTTGAACAGCATGTTCCAGAAAATGCGCAAGGTTTTGCCAAAACCACCCTGCTGCACTGGAGCATCGTTGCTGAATTGCCCTGGCGCTTGCTCGGCAGCCTTTGGCGCAGCCGGCGCGGGGTCGAGACGGGTTGAAATCGTGGCCATTGCAGAGTGACTCCGGGGTCGGCTCATAAAAGACACTGCGAAGACTAACTACACTGCACAGTGTAGTTTCTAGATTGCAACAAAACCCTGAGCAAGTAAACTACCGAGTGTAATTTCCTTTTAGAGCCTTAGAGCCGACCATGACTGCACCTCTGCGCCTCACCGATCGTAAACGCGAAGCCATTGTGGCTGCCGCTATTACCGAGTTTCGCGCGAATGGGTTCGAGGTCACCAGCATGGACAAAATCGCCGCCACCGCCAGCGTTTCCAAGCGCACGGTGTACAACCACTTCCCCAGTAAGGAAGAGTTGTTTGCCGAAATCCTCCACCAGTTGTGGGCCAGCAGCGTTGCCCAACTGGACGTGAGCTACGCCAGCGACCGCCCGCTGCGCGAGCAATTGCGCGGGCTACTGGAGGCCAAGATGCTGATGATGTCGGACGCCAACTTCCTCGACCTGGCCCGTGTCGCGATTGCCGCCACCATCCATTCGCCGGAACGCGCACAAGACATGGTCAACCGCCTGAGCAAGCGCGAAGAAGGCTTCACCCAGTGGGTGCGCGCCGCGCAGGAAGACGGCCGGCTGTCCTGCACCGACCCCGCCTTCGCCGCCCACCAGATACAAAGCCTGCTCAAGGCATTCGCGTTCTGGCCGCAGATCACCCTGGGCCAACCTGTGCTCGACGCCGCCTGCCAGGCCAGCGTGATCGAGTCAGCCATCGACCTGTTCCTGGCCGGTTACGAAGTGCGCACACCAAGGCCGCAGTAAACCCTGTTACAGACGCGACATTCCAGGTCGCTTTTGGCGTATTCCCACGCTGTGCTGCGCAAATGGCCTGGAAGGACACTGATTATTCCCACGCGAATAACTGACAATATTCACCGTTAATATCCGATCAACGGTTCTACCCGCTGACGCACGTTGTCGTACCCGCAAAACAGAGCTGACCCGGAACACTATGGAAAACAGACGAGGCAAAGGGCTTTCATTTGCCAGACGTATCTACAAGCCAAGGATCATCGGCCTGGGTATCGGTTGTATCAGTGTGGCCGGCGCCCTTTACCCCCTGGCGATGCCGGGCTGGGTGTGGGCGTTCCTGCTGTTCAATGGCTATGCCTGGGCGCATGTGGCGTATCAGCTCTCGACCCGTTCGCAGTTTCCCTATCAGGCTGAACAGCGCAACCTGCTCTATGACTCGTTGTTCGGTGGTTTCTGGGCCGCCGCCACCCAGTTCACGCCCCTGACGGCCGTGACCGTGCTGTCGATGATGACCATGAACAATGTCGCGGCCGGCGGCAAACGCCTGTTTCTGCGCGGGCTGCTGGCGCAAGCGGCAGGTACCGCGGTGGCGTGGGGTTTGTTCGGGGTCAAGTTCAACCCCAATGTCAGCCTCAGCCAGGTCTACACCTGCCTGCCGATGCTGACGCTCTACCCGATGGCCATCGGTATGGTCTGCTACCAACTGGCGATCAAGCTCTCGGAACACAAACGCGCCCTCAGCGCCCTGAGCCGTATCGACAGCCTCACCGGCCTGCTCAACCATGGCTCGTGGAAAGACCTGTTGAACCTCAAGTTCCATAAGTGCCAGCAGCAAAGCAGCCACGCCACTATCGCGCTGATCGACATCGACCACTTCAAGCAGATCAATGACACCTACGGCCATATCGTCGGTGATGCGGTGTTGCGCCAACTCAGCCAGGAGTTGCGCCTGCACCTGCGGGAAAACGACTTGGCCGGCCGCTATGGCGGCGATGAGTTCTGTGTGATTTTGCCGCAAATGCCGCTGGAAGAAGCCGCAAAAGTCATGGAACGCATGCGCGAAACATTCGGCAACTATCGTAATGCCCAGATCCCGGAGTTGCGCGTGAGCCTGAGCATTGGCCTGGCCGACTTCCAGCCACTGTTCAGCGATGCCGCGATGTGGCTCAACGCGGCGGACCGTGCACTGTACACAGCCAAGGAAACCGGGCGTAACCGGGTTAATGTCAGCGATTACGTGGTCGCCCATTCCGCTTGAGTTGTCCGATAACACCTCGTCTGAATCTTCCGCCCGCGCCTCGCAGCGATAGCATAATGCCGCCACTGGTCGCCTGCCCAAAAATGGTCCTGCCCTAACGGCGAACTTCTTGGCAGGCTGATCACTCTGAACCCCTTGTTCCGCCCCCTCTGTCAGCACCAGGAAGCTGACAATGAGCAAGTCAACCGTAAGGCCCAGGGCCATACGGGGTCAGGCGCCTATTCATGGATACCTCTGACGCGTGCTTCCCCGAGCCCTCGAACATGCTATTTAACGCCCATAAAAAAACCATCAGTACCCTGCAATACACCAATGCCCAGCAGGCCAGCCTTCTCGACGCGATTGAGCGCTCCATGGCCGTTATCGAGTTTGACCTGCAAGGCAGCGTGCTGCGTGCCAATGACAACTTCCTCAAGACCATGGGCTACCGCGCCGAGCAGATCCTGGGCCAGTCACACCGGATGTTCTGCACACCCGCGTTCGCCCGCAGCGCCGAGTACAACCAGTTGTGGACGAACTTGCGCAATGGCCACTTCCAGTCCGGCACCTTTGAGCGGCTGGCCGGCAATGGCCAGTCAGTATGGTTGGAAGCGAGCTATAACCCGGTGCGCGATGACACGGGCCAAGTGATCAAAGTGGTGAAGTACGCCATGGATGTCACCCCGCGCCTGCAGGCCGAAAGCGAAGCCAACGCCAAGCTGGGCGCCATCGACCGTGCCATGGCAGTGATCGAATTCAACCTCGACGGCACCATCATCACCGCCAATGACAATTTTCTGCAGCGCATGGGCTACAGCCTGGCGCAGATCCAGGGCAAACATCACCGCATGTTCTGCACACCGGAGCTGGCCAACAGCGCGGCGTATACCGAGTTCTGGAAACGCTTGAACCAGGGCGAACTGTTCAACGGCCAGTTCGAGCGCGTTGATAAACACGGCCAGACCCTGTGGCTCGAAGCCAACTACAACCCGGTGTACGACGCCAGCGGGCGCCTGTGCAAAGTGGTCAAGTTCGCCTCTGACGTCACCGCCAGGGTGCAACAGCACGCAGCCGACGCCGCCAGCGCGGCCCAGGCTTACCATATTTCCCTGAATACCCGGGATGTGGCGGAAAAAGGCGCCGACGTGATTCAGCAAACCGCCAGCGGCATGCGCGAAATCGCTGCAGACATCGACACCTCCTCGCAACTGATCGCCAAGCTGGGTGAGCGTTCGCAGCAGATCACCGCCATCGTCAACACCATTCGCGGGATCGCCGACCAGACCAACCTGCTGGCCCTCAACGCCGCCATCGAGGCGGCACGCGCGGGTGAGCAAGGCCGTGGTTTTGCCGTGGTGGCTGACGAGGTGCGGCAACTGGCAGCCCGCACCAGCGGCTCGACGGCGGAAATCTCCAGCATGATCGCGATGATCCAGGACGAGACCCGCCAAGCCATCGAGAGCATGGACAGCACCCGCGACCGCGCGGCGCTGGGGGTCGACCTGGCGAACCGCGCAGGCACGGTGATCCTGCAGATTCGCGAAGGCACCACCGAGGCGGTGCAAGCGGTGAGCGCGTTCGCCAACGAGCGCGGCAACACCTGACCGGTTCTTCATGTGTGTGTCGGGGGGCGCGGTCTATAGTGCTAGCTTGTCTTAACGCTTAGGATTCGAGCCCGCCATGACCCCCGACAAGCCAGACGCCGTACCTGTCGATCACCTGCGCTTCCACCGCGGCCACGCCCATCTGGCGCCGACCTTTGGCAACGACACCTTTGCCCTCAAGGCCGAAGCCTTCGCACGCTTCTTTGGCACGCCGACCTTTCTCGGCGCGCAAACCGCGATCGTGGTGGTGTGGGTGGTGCTCAACATCACCGGCGTCACGCATTTTGACGTGTACCCGTTCATCCTGCTCAACCTGGCGTTCAGCCTGCAGTCGGCTTACGCCGCGCCGCTGATCCTGCTGGCCCAGACACGCCAGGCCGCCCGCGACAAAGCCCAGTCCGACGCCGATGCGCAACACCGCGAAGCCCTGGCCATTGCCAATACCGAACGCCAGGCCCAGGCCGCGCAAACCACCAAACAGTTACTGGAATTGCTGGAGCAGAACACCCGGCTGACGGAAATGACCAAGCAACTGACCGAGCGTATCGAGACGTTGACGTGCGAGATGCATGAGCAGTTTGTGCGAAAACCCTGAGACGTTTACCCAGAGGAACTCTCCTGGGGCTGGCAAGCCCGCTCGCCACAACAAGCCCGTTCGCCACAATGCTCAAGGCAGCCGAATATGCCGCCCCAACTCATCAAACAAGGTCACCACCGAGCGCAGTGCCCGGCAGTCCGGGCGTGTCAGCAGCCATAGCGCCGTATCACGCCCCGCCAGCGCGGGGCCGAGTGGTTGCAAACCGTCCTCCAACAGAAAGTCCGGCAGCGCCGCCACGCCCAGCCCTGCGCGTACCAGTTCGGCCACGGATAACATGCTGTTACAGCGATAACTGGGACGCACACCCGGTAGGTGCTCACGCCGCCAGGCCACGGTGGAGTGATCGGGCAAAAAGTCATCCGGCGCGATCCACGCCAGCTCGGACAACTCACGCCCCTGGTTTTGGCGGGCATAACCGGCGCTGGCACACACCTGATAGGCCACGGTGCCCAGTCGGCGGCCAACCAGATGCTCCGGCGGCGTCTTGGTCAGGCGCAGCGCAATGTCCGCGTCGCGGCGGCTGAGGTTGGCAAAATCATTGGACGTGCTCAACTCCAGGATCAACGCCGGGTAGGCCGGCATGAACTGCGCCAGCGCCGGTAGCAGCAACCCCTGTAGCACCGAGTCGGTGCAGGTCAGGCGCACGGTGCCGCTGATTACTTCACCACCCTGCTCCACCCCGATGCGCGCCGCTTCCAGCGCTTGCTCGGCCTGTTCGGCCTGCTGCGCCAGGTGGCTGGCCAAACTGGTGGGCAGGTAGCCGGCACGGCTTTTTTCGAACAGGGTCTGGCCCAGGGCCGTCTCCAGTCGTCGCACGGCACGGAACACCGTGGACACATCCACCCGCAGCAGCGCCGCCGCCCGCGCCAAGGTGCCGCCACGCACCAGCGCGAGAATCAGCGACAGGTCCGGGTAATCGAGCTGATAGTGCGTGGCTGCATGGAGCATGTGGGCAAACGCCAATTTTGATTGCGTGAGCGCCAATCTATAGTGCGCCTCAGGACACCACAAGCCATGGGAAGTACACAATGAAAACCACCCCTCTGCACCTCGCCCTGATCGGTGATTACAACCCCGACGTAACGGCCCACCAGGCCATCCCCGTGGCGCTGCAACAGGCTGCCGACGCCTTGGGCCTGAACGTGCAGTTGCACTGGCTGGAGACCGACTCGATCACCCCGGCCACCGAACTGCATGCCTTCGACGGCTTCTGGTGCGTGCCCGCCAGCCCCTACCGTGATGCCGACGGCGCACTGCGGGCGATTCGTTTTGCCCGCGAGCAAAAACGCCCATTCCTGGGCACCTGCGGTGGTTTTCAACACGCGGTCATCGAATATGCCCGCAACGTGCTGGGCTGGGCGGATGCGGAGCATGGCGAACTGGCGCCCGAGGCCAGGCGCGCGGTTATCACGCCGCTTGCGTGTTCCCTGGTCGAAGCCACCGGCAGCATCCGCCTGGCGCCCTACACGCGTATCGCCGAGGCTTACGCCAGCCTGGAAACGGAGGAAGGCTACCGTTGCAGCTACGGCATCAACCCCGAGTTCGCCCAGGCATTACTCGAGGGCGACCTGATCCCCAGCGGCCACGATTCGGCGGGCGATCTGCGTGCCGTCGAACTGCTGGGCCATCCGTTTTTCGTCGCCACCCTGTTTCAGCCCGAACGCGCGGCACTTAAAGGAATTACGCCGCCACTGGCGGTTGCCCTGCTCAAAGCCTGCCAGGCGCAATCGGTATGATCGCCACCACACCCGCCCCGCCCTATTACGCCGTGATTTTCAGCTCGTTGCGTACCGAAGGCGATCAAGATTATAGCCAGGCCGCCAACCGCATGCTGGAACTGGCGCGCGAACAACCGGGGTTTCTGGGTGTTGAGTCGGCGCGGGAAAACGGCTTGGGCATCACCGTTTCCTACTGGGAAAGCGAAGCAGCGATTTTGGCCTGGAAGCAACAAACCGAACACAGCCAAGTGCGCGAGCAAGGCCGCGCCAATTGGTATTCGGCGTTTCACACCCGCGTGTGCAAGGTCGAGCGGGCTTACAGCTTCGAGCGTTGAAACACAGCCTCAAGCCCCCTGCAAAAACCTGTGGGAGCTGGCTTGCCTGCGATAGCATCAACTCTGTGTGCCTGATACACCAAGGTGTCTGCATCGCAGGCAAGCCAGCTCCCACAATTAGACCGAAGTGTCTCAGGACAATGGTGATCGAGCAGGTGGCCGCCTTAGCGAGCAAGCCCCACAGGTTGCTCTCCACTTGCCTGGACCTAGCTCACCAAACTGCGCAACGCACTGATCTGCGGGATCTCCACCCGGCGCATATACACGCGCAACGGCTCGGTGATGTTGATACGGTCATCGATATTCTGGTCCAGCAGCAACTGCAGGCGTTCGCGCGACAGGGTCATAGTGTGGTCGGCGGCCGGCAGCCAGACAAATTCGGCAGTGGGGATGATGCCGTCATCGGCCACGTCCATGCCGAAGGCGTCTTCGCTGAAACGCACGATGTAGTAGCCGGTTTTGCGGTTAAGGCCGACAAAACCCTGGAGTTGGTCGGCGGCCTGGCAGATAAGCTCGGAAGTGATGCGCATGGTAAACCTCACTGAAAAGTCCCACAGGGACTGGAAAGATGGTTTACACGCGTGGCAGAAATTACTGCCCTCTAACGGGGCAGCTTTGGCCAAGAATACTGCAACGCAGCACAAAAAAACCCACAAAAATGCCTCGTGAGTACCTTAATGTCGGTTTGGTGATAGCGCCTTTCGCAATCAATTGTTAAAAAGGACGCCTTCTCAAAGTTACCTCCACGAAAGGACTTCGCATATGCCTGTCACGTTTACCAAGAGCGCCCTGCTGCTCGCTCTGATGCTCGGCCTTGGTCAGGCACAGGCTGCCGACCCGATCAGCCCGGCTGAATTGGCGACAAACGAAGGCATTCCGTACCCGGCTGTCATTGCTCACCGTGGCGCATCCTACGACGCCCCCGAATCCACCGCGGCGTCCTACAAGCTCGCCCGCGACCTGGGTGCCGACTACCTGGAAATGGACCTGCAGCGCAGTAAAGACGGCGTACTGTTCGCCCTGCACGACAACAACCTGCAACGCACCACCGACGTGGCCACCAAGTTCCCCGAGCGCAAAGACGCTCCGGCCAACGAGTTCACCTGGGCCGAACTGCGCACCCTGGACGCCGGCAGCTGGTTCAACGCCGCTTACCCGGACCGTGCCCGCCCGGCGTTTGTTGGCCTGAAAATCCAGAGCCTGGACGAGATCATCAAGATCGCCGAAGGCAACCCGCAGCACAAACCAGGCCTGTACATCGAGACCAAGGAGCCCAAGCAGTTCCCGGGCATCGAAGCCGACCTGAAAAACAAGCTGCTGGATAAAGGCTGGTTGAGCTCCGCCGGTTCCAAGCTGGGCAAGAGCAACACCGGCGTGGGCCAGGGCAAAGGCCGCGTGGTGCTGCAGACGTTTGAAAAAGACAGCTTGAAAGAGCTGCAGAAAGAAATGCCCAACACCCCGAAAATCCTGCTGTTGTGGGTTGGCCCAGGCAGCATCGAGCCTAAATCGGCACAAACCTTCGCTGAGTCCGGCGAAACCACCAAGGCCGCCTACTACGCCAAGCAAGAGCCAAAAGACGCCGCCGAGTTCGAAAAGTGGGTGGACGAAGCCAAGAGCCTCGGCGCCATCGGCACCGGCCCTTCGGCCGAGCTGACCAACCACGGCGACCAGAGCTACACCGACCTGGTGAAGCCTGAGATGAACAAGCTGACCCACGACAAAGGCCTGCTGGTGCACGTCTACACCGTCGATGAGCCCGTGGACTTCGAAAAAGTCATGAAAGCCGGCGTTGACGGCATCTTCACCAACCGCGCCGCCGAACTGCTGAAGTTCTACAAGCGCTGGCCTTCGTCGAGCGTGCAGGACCTGCTCAAGGACAACGGCTACTGAGTGAAACCCGAATGGTCAGGTCGCCTGTGGTTGGGGCATGACTACGGCCTGATCTTCGGCGAGCTGGGGCGTACCGCGCCCCATGCGCACTACGCCCATCAGTTGATGCTCTGCCCCGGCAAACCGGTCACGGTCAGCCTCGATGGCCGTGTCACCACGGCCCATCGCCTGTTTATCCCCTCGCAACACCCCCACGCCCTGCTCGCCAGCGACGGTGACGTACTGGTGCTGTATGCCGAACCTGCCACCTTTGCGAACCAGACCCTGGAGCATCTGTTGCTCGATGCGCAGCCATGCCTTGAGACACTGCAACTGCAACTGAGCCAGTTACCCCGGCGCGCCCGCGTCGACCCGCGCCTGGAACGGGCACTGTCGGCCCTGGATCAGCAGCTTGCCGGCAAGGTTTCAGCCCAGGCACTGGCCCACGCCGCACACCTGTCATTAAGCCAATTGGAACGCCTGTTCACCCATCAACTGGGCGTGCCCGTGCGCCGCCTGGTGGTATGGCGGCGCTTGCGTGTGGCGCTGCAAGTGGCCCTTGGCGGCAACACGTTGACCGAGGCCGCCCACGCTGCGGGGTTTGCCGACTCGGCGCATTTTTCGCGCACCATGAAGCAGTTGTTTGGCGTGACGGCCGGCGCGTCATTGCGTCAGTTGGACGTGCGGCTGCTAACGTAGCGCGTCCGGCAAAGGCGGTTCTTTGCTCAAGCGCGCCGGCATGAACGGGTCACGTATCTGCGCCGCATAGGCCACCGGGAAATTCGGCCGGCTGCCAATGCCCAGGTCGCCAGGGCCCATCTGATAGTGCTCGCGATAAAACGCCGTGCCCAACAGCCAGTCCCACAGGTTGAAGAACAAACCGAAATTCACATCCCCGGCGCGCCCGTACTTCATGTGATGAAAACGATGCACCGGCGCCCAGGCAAATACCCAACGCAATGGCCCTAAACGCATGTCGACGTTGGAATGTTGCAACAACAGCTGGATCGCAATTGCCAGGGCCAGCAACTGCGCAACCTCCACAGGAATCCCCAGCAGCACCAGCGGCAACAGGCCCGCCGTCGCCTCCAGCATCTGATGCAAAGGGTGTTTCATCAGCCCATTGAACCCATACAGCCGCTGCACGCTGTGGTGTACCGCATGCAGGCGCCAGAGCGGCGCAATACGGTGGCTGGCGTAGTGCATCAGGGTAATGCCGGCATCGGCCAACACAATCGACAACAGCAGTTGTGCCCACACCGGCCAGCCACGCGGCCAAATGCCTTCGAACGCCAGCAGGGCCGTGAGCCCCGGTAGAATCAACAGGCCCAGGGCATTCAGGCTCTCGTTGACCAACGCGTGGAGCGTATCGCGGCGCCGGTCCCCGAGGCTGCGATTCCATTGCGGCTCATAGGGCAGCCATTGCTCCATCACAAATGACACGGCGACGGCTGTCGCAAACACCACGACCAGCCAACCGGGCTTCCAAAGCCCCCAAGCTAAAAAACCCACCAGGAATACAGGCGCGTACAGCCAAGCCACTAAACGTTTCATCCGAGTCTCCCTTCCAGTGAGCCCCCAGCATGCAACCCTCCACACGCAGCGAATTGAACAAACGGCGCAACCGTTTGAATTAATTAAGGGTGAATTAAGTTGCGCTGGATAACCTGAGGCCACTTAAACAGCTCACCGAAGAAGGACACACACCATGAAAACCCTGACCGCCCTGTTCGCCGCTACCGCCTTGACCCTGACTGCCGGGTTGGCCCAGGCGGATGTTCGCCCGGACCACATTGAAGGTTTGCTCAAGTCCGGCGCCGTGATGCCGTTCGAAAAACTCAACGCCGCCGCCGTGGCCAAACACGCCGGTGCCAGCATCACTGACACCGAGCTGGACCACAAAAATGGTGTACTGGTCTACGAAGTTGACCTGACCGACACCGCCGGCAAACGGTTTGAAGTGAAGCTCGACGCCAAGACCGGCGCCGTGCTGGAAGACAAACTGGACACCTGAGTCATCGTTTAAAAAAACCGCGCCACGTTTAAAGTGGCGCGGTTTTTTTATGCCTGCTCGCCAGCCATCACGGAGGGTTGATCAAATTACACCGACAAAGCGCAGGCCTGCGCCTGGAAACCCGCTGAGCGAGTTTTCAAACTGTCACAAAATCGTCATCCCGCCTTGCAATGATTCGCCCACGCGAACCTGTGAAACGTCCTACAGGCGCTTTCTCTGCGAGCCTCCATGAACCACAGCATCGACCACAGCCACCAGGATCCCGATCTGTTTGGCTTGCTTTACGGTTTTCGTTTTCGGCCCGGTGAAAAGGGCGAGCAAATTGATTCAGCGACCGCGCTGGCCGCGCTAAAAGCGCCGCAAGACCCGGAAGAATTCCTGTGGCTGCACCTGAACCTGGCCCACGCCGCCTGCGAGCGCTGGATGCAGGCTAACCTCGCATTGCCGGACGAGTTTTTCGAAGCCCTGCACGAAGGCTCGCGCTCCACGCGTATCGAACACGTCGACTCGGCCTTGCTCGCAGTGGTCAACGACGTGGTGTTCAACTTCAGCAGCATGGTTTCGTCGGATATCTCCACGCTGTGGGTCTGCGCCCGCAGCCGTTTGCTGGTGAGTGCGCGCCTGCAACCGCTGCACTCGGTGGATAAATTGCGCTCGTCGGTGAAGGCCGGTGAACGCTTTCGCTCGCCACTGGAACTGCTGGTGCATCTGTTGCGCGACCAGGGTGAGGTGCTCACGCAGATCGTGCGTAAGACCAGTATCAGCGTCGACCATATTGAAGACCAGTTACTGTCCTCGCGCCTGTCCACCAACCGCGCCGAACTGGGTGCCGCACGCCGGGTGCTGGTGCGCCTGCAACGCCTGCTGGCACTGGAGCCGGGCTCGCTCCTGCGCCTGCTCAACCGCCCGCCGCAGTGGCTGCAAAAGGAAGACGTAAAGGAGTTGCGCAAATCCACCGAGGAGTTTGCGCTGATCATCAACGACCTCACGGCCCTGGGCGAACGCATCAAGCTGTTGCAGGAAGAAATCGCCGCGAACCTCAACGAACAAAGCAACCGCACGCTGTTTACCCTCACCGTGGTGACGGTGCTGGCGCTGCCGATCAATATCATCGCTGGTTTTTTTGGCATGAACGTGGGCGGCGTGCCGCTTTCCACCGACCCGGAAGGGTTCTGGATCCTGGTGGCGCTGGTGGCGACGTTTACCTTGATTGCCGGGCGCTGGGCGTTCCGTAAGCGCAAAGACTATTGAATTGCAATACAGTCAAATTGTGGGAGCTGGCTTGCCTGCGATGGCTCTCTATCAGCCAACTGTTCATTGCCTGATGCACCGCTATCGCTGCCTTTTGAAGGCCACCACATTCTCCTGTGGCGAGCAGGCTTGTCCTGCGTTGGGCTGCGAAGCGGCCCCAAACCCAAACACTGAGTACTTTCAGGAAAATTGCGCTGCCCTTACTGGGGCCGCTCCGCAGCCCAACGCAGGACAAGCCTGCTCGCCACAACAACCCACCTGCCACAGACTTCGTGTTAACCGGTTGTGTAGATGCCTATGGCTATCGCAGGCAAGCCAGCTCCCACATTGATTGCACTCTGACATTAGCCTTCTGGTGTTTTATAGATCAGCGGTAGGCTCAATTCCTTAAACACTGACCTACCGCAGCATCTCTGTAACATTCTGCAATGATCATCAAGACCATCCTCCCCACACTGGATGCTCCGGCATGGCCACCCCTTCCCTGACCGCTTCCAACACCGCCACACACGCAGACCCCAAACCCCGGCTGGATACAAAACCCGGCCTGCTCACGGTGATCATTTTCTTCGCCGTGCTCGCCATGGGCTTGTTGTTTACCGCCTACAGCCTGATGCACGACATGACCGAACTGGGCACCGTGGTCACCACCTGGACGCCGTTCCTGCTGCTGGGCGTGGCGCTGTTGATTGCCCTGGGCTTTGAGTTCGTCAATGGTTTCCACGACACCGCCAACGCCGTGGCGACGGTGATCTACACCAACTCGTTGCCGCCGCACTTTGCGGTGGTATGGTCGGGCTTTTTCAACTTCCTCGGCGTGCTGCTGTCCAGCGGCGCGGTGGCGTTCGGCATCATCGCCTTGCTGCCGGTCGAGCTGATTTTGCAGGTCGGTTCCTCGGCCGGCTTCGCCATGATCTTTGCGCTGCTGATCGCGGCGATCCTGTGGAACCTCGGCACCTGGTGGCTGGGCTTGCCAGCCTCGTCATCGCACACCCTGATCGGCTCGATCATCGGCGTCGGCGTCGCCAACGCCCTGATGCACGGCCGTGATGGCACCAGCGGTGTGGATTGGAGCCAAGCCACCAAGATCGGTTATGCCCTGCTGCTGTCGCCGCTGATCGGTTTTGCGTTTGCCGCCCTGCTGTTGCTGGCGCTGCGCGCCTTTGTCAAAAACCGCTCGCTGTACAAGGCCCCCAAGGGCGACACCCCGCCGCCATGGTGGATTCGCGGTGCGTTGATCGCCACCTGCACCGGTGTGTCGTTCGCCCACGGCTCCAACGACGGGCAAAAAGGCATGGGCCTGATCATGCTGATCCTGGTGGGGACGCTGCCGATGGCGTACGCGCTGAACCGCACCATGCCCGCCGAGCAGTCCTTGCAGTTTGCTGCGGTGGCTGAAGTGACCCAAGTGGCACTGGTGAAAAGCGCACCACAAGTATTGCCAGGCGACCCACGGCCGATTCTCTCGACCTATGTGCGCACCAAGGAAGCCACCCCGGAACTGGTGCCGGCCCTCGCCGCCCTCGCCGGCCAGATTGGTGACGAAGTAAAAGGCTACGGCTCCCTGGCCAAAGTCCCCGCTGAAGCCGTCGGCAACGTGCGCAACGACATGTACCTGACCAGTGAAACCATTCGCTTGATGGACAAGGGCAAGGTCGGCAACTTCGACGCCGACACCCAAGGCAAGCTGAAACTGTTCAAAGACCAGATCGACGCGTCCACACGCTTTATCCCGCTGTGGGTGAAGATCGCCGTGGCCATCGCGCTCGGGCTGGGCACCATGGTCGGCTGGAAGCGCATCGTGGTCACGGTGGGCGAGAAGATCGGCAAGACCCACCTGACTTACGCCCAAGGCGCTTCGGCCGAGACAGTGGCAATGCTGACCATCGGTGCGGCGGATATGTTCGGGCTACCGGTGTCGACGACCCATGTGTTGTCGTCGGGTGTGGCAGGCACCATGGTCGCCAATGGCGGTGGCTTGCAGATGAAGACCATCCGCAATCTGCTGATGGCCTGGGTGCTGACGTTGCCGGCGGCGATTTTGCTGTCGGGCAGCCTGTACTGGCTGTTCACCAAATTGTTCTGACCTCGGTGGGAGCTGGCTTGCCTGCGATGGCATCACCTCGGTTCAACTGACAGACCGAGGCGCTTGCATCGCAGGCAAGCCAGCTCCCACACAAACCTGTTCCCACATGGGTTTTAGGGTGTGTCAGTGATTGAACAATCCAGCCATGGCCTTCAAGCGCTTTTTGTAGATCCGCCGCGCCTCCAGTGCTTCCTCCAGTGTCACCGCCACAAACCCCGCCCGCTGGTTGGGCTGCATCTGCCCGATCAAGTCCAGGTCGGCACTGATCACTGTGCCGATCATCGCGTAGCCGCCACCCGACACCGCATCGCGGTGCAGCACAATCGGCTCCAACCCCGCCGGCACCTGGATCGAACCGATCGGGTAGCAACTGTCGACGATATTCGAGGGGTCCGAGCCAGCACCAAACGGTTGTTCGCGTGGTTGAAAACTCAAGGCGCTGCCGCCCTTGAAGCGATAGCCGATGCGATCCGCCTCGGAGCCCACCGTCCACGGCTCAGCAAAAAAACTGCTTTTTGCCGCATCCGTCAGGCGCTCGTAATACAGCCCTGGCACCACGCGCAGGGTCACGTCGCCACCGACCGAACGGCGCAAGGCCATCGGTAAGCTATTGCCCGCGCGGCCTGTTCCGCTGGCCTCGCCGATCGGCAGTTCATCGCCTTCCTGCAAGCGTCGCCCTTCAAACCCACCGAGCGCACCAAGGGTGTACGTCGAGCGGCTGCCGAGCACCCGCGGCACGTCGATGCCACCGGCCACCGCCAGATACGTGCGCGCGCCAGCCTTGGGAAACTCAAAGCGCAACACCTGCCCGGCGCGCACCGGGAAAGCGGTGTCCTGATGCACCACTTCACCATCCAGGCGCGGCGACATCAGCGCACCACTGAGCGCCACCAATGCGTCCTGGCGAAACTCCAGTTCAGGGCCGATCAGTGTGCACTCCAGGCCCGCCGCACCGGCTGGGTTGCCGACCAAAAGGTTAGCCGCACTCAATGCGTACTGGTCCAGAGCGCCCGAAGGCGGAATGCCCAAGTGGTAATAACCTTCACGACCCAGGTCTTGCACAGAAGTGGCGAGGCCGGGTTTGAGGACCTTGATCATGCCAGCGCCTCCTGCAGGGTTTTCGGGTAGCCGATGGGGTCGGCGAGAAACGCATCCAGGGAAAATTCCACCGGGCGGATACGCAAATCAAAACGCCCTGCCTCCACTTCGGCCACCGCCAAATCGTAGGCGTCGCGGTCCATCGGTTTGAACTGCACGATGTCACCCGGGCGGAAAAACACCATGTGTTCCTTGAGGTACGCCAACTGCTGCGCCGGGTCGTAGATCGGCGCCGGGGTTACGCCAAACATCTGGTAACCACCCGCGCCGCGCACTGAGTAAATGCAACCGAAACAGCCGCCATGGCCGAGGGTCAGTTTGGGCGTGTCGGTGCGCGGGCGCAGGTACTTGGGCACCTGCAATTGCCGCTCGCGCTCGACCATCTGGAACATGAACGGCAAGCCCGCAACAAACCCGACCATCGACACAAACCACGGCGCGCCACTGTGGGCGGCGATAAACGCGTCCACATCGGCCAGGCCGTTGATGCGTGCGGCGTATTCCAGGTCGGTGCCGCTGGGGTCTTGGTGGCGGTCGCGAAAGCGCATCAGGGTTTCGTGGGTCCAGGGGTCGTTGTAGAGCACCGGGATTTCGATGATGCGCGTGTGCAAGGTGCGCTCGGCCACGGCCTGGGCTTCGGCGCTTTGCACGGCGTCGAGCAGCACATGCGGCGCGATGCGGTCGGGGTCGAAACGAATCTGGAACGATGCATTGGCCAGGCACACATCCAGCACGCCCTCCAACGCCAGGCGCTCCACGGCGCGGGTCACGGCCATGCCTGTGAAAAAGGCCTCCAGGGACATGCTGTCGCTGACCTCGGCAAACAGGTGTTCATCACCGCCGAAGCTGTAGCGGATGGGGGTGGTTTCAGCCATGTCTGTTCCTCTTGGAATCATTGTAGAAAGGCAGGCAAAAAATCAAATGGATCGTCAGCTTATTGTGTTGTGGTTAGCCCGCTTGTTGTGGCGAGCAGGCTTGCCACAGAAAGCCCACTCATCAGGACAAGCCTGCCAACCACAGAAAGCCTACTCAACCAACAACATGCCCGTTCAACACGGAGCGCTCGTTGGTCACCACAATCCCGGCCTGATCCAGGGCTTCGCGGGTGGCTTCCACCAGTTCCAGCGCGCCGGGCGTGTCGCTGTGCAGGCAGATGGAGTCGAATTCGATCAACAGGTCTTCGCCTTCTACGGTTCGCACCCGGCCAGTCTGACAAGCACGCAGGACGCGCGCCGCAACGGTTGCAGGGTCCAGTGCACGCACATTGCGGGTAAACACAATGGACCCGCTTAAATCGTACTCACGGTCGGCGTAAAACTCGCGCACCACCGGTTGCCCCAGTTCCTTGGCCACGCGCCAGATCACCGAGTTGGGCATGCAATACAGCAACAGCGTCGGCTCGATGATTTGCAGGTTCTGCACCAGCAGCCGCGCCGCTTCTTCGTCGCGGGCCAGGTGCATATAAAGCGCGCCGTGGGGCTTGATATGTTGCAATGTCAAACCTTGGGCACGCGCGATTTCGCGCAGCGCGCCGAGTTGGTAGAGGATGTCATCCACCAGTTCCTGGGCCGGTGCGTTGATGTGCCGACGGCCGAACCCCACCAGGTCACGAAAGCCCGGATGCGCGCCAATGCCCACACCCAGTTGCTTGGCGCGTTCGACGGTGCGGCGCATGGTGCCGGGGTCGCCGGCGTGGAAGCCGGTGGCGATATTGGCCGAGCTGATGTAGGCCATCAGGTCAAAGTCGACGCCATCGCCGATGGTCCAGGGGCCGAAGCCTTCGCCCATGTCCGAATTGAAATCCACTGCCTGCATCGAGGTCGCTCCGCCAAAAGAAGATGACTGAAAGTAGGCTGGGGCTTGACCCCTTGGGAAGATCTATTATCAGATGGCCCATCTTCTGAAAATCAGATACCCAAACATCGTTCCCACGCTCCGCGTGGGAATGCAGCCCAGGACGCTCCGCGTCCCAAAGCGTGACGCAGAGCGTCACAAGAGGCGTTACCACGCAGAGCGTGGGAACGATCGGAGGCCCAAAGATCGTTCCCCAAACATCGTTCCCGAGCTCCGCGTGGGAATGCAGCCCAGGACGCTCCGCGTCCCAAAGCGTGACGCAGAGCGTCACAAGAGGCGTTACCACGCAGAGCGTGGGAACGATCGGGGGCCCAAAGATCGTTCCCCAAACATCGTTCCCGAGCTCCGCGTGGGAATGCAGCCCAGGACGCTCCGCGTCCCAAAGCGTGACGCAGAGCGTCACAAGAGGCGTTACCACGCAGAGCGTGAGAACGATCGGAGAAAGCCATGTCCCTGACCTTGCGCCAAGTGCGCTACTTCGTCGCCACCGCCGAAATCGGCCAGATTTCCCAGGCCGCCATTCACCTGAACATCTCCCAGTCGGCGGTGACCACCGCGATCAAGGAACTGGAGGCGATGCTCGGCGTGCAGTTGTTCGTGCGCTCGGCCCAGGGCATGAACCTCACCGACGCCGGGCGGCATTTTCTCAACCGCGCCTATGTGATCGTGCGCAGCGTGGACGACGCCCTCAACAGCCCACTGCCCGACTACCGCGCCAGCGGCATATTGCGGGTAGCGGCCAGCTACACAGTGTTGGGTTACTTCCTGCCGCATCACTTGCAACGCATGCAACACTGGCACCCGGACGTGACCATCGACGTCTTCGAGCAGGAGCGCCAGGCCATTGAACACGGCCTGCTCGACGGCCAGTTCGACATGGCCGTGGTGCTCACCGCCAACCTGACTCACGCGGATATCGTCTCGGAAATCCTGTTCAACTCCGAACGCCGCCTGTGGCTGCCCAGCCATCACCCGCTGTGCGAGCGCGGCGCCGTGAGCCTGGCGGATGTGGCACAAGAGCCTTACATCCTGCTGACCGTCGACGAAGCCGAGCACAGTGCCATGCGCTACTGGGAACAGGCCGGGCAAACGCCGAACGTGCGGCTGCGCACCAGTTCGGTGGAGGCGGTGCGCAGCATGGTCGCCAATGGCAGCGGCGTGGCGATCCTGTCAGACCTGGTGCACCGGCCGTGGTCGCTGGAAGGCAAGCGCATCGAAACCCTGACCGTCACCGACCCGGTCACGCCCATGAGCGTCGGCCTGGCCTGGCACCGCGAGCGCGCGTTTACCCCGGCGATGCAAGCGTTCCGCGATTACTTCCACGACGCCTTCCTGGCACCGCAACAGTTGTCGGCTCGGCGTTAAATACGCGCCTGCAAGGTAGCGGCCAGCCACTCCATGAACACCCGCACCCGCAACGGTAAATGCCGCTGGCCGGCGTAGAGCATGGAGACGTCCAGCGGCGGTGCGAGGTAGTCCGGCAACACCGAAACCAACTCGCCACTGGCCAATAAATCGCGAATGCCGAGCAGCGGCACCTGGATAATCCCCAAGCCGCCAAGACACGCCGCCTGGTAGGCATCGGTGCTGCTGACGGTCACGCGCCCGGCCATGGCCACGCGCTGCACCTTGTTACCCAGTAGGTATTCAAACCCGGCCGAGCGCGCACCGAGCGGGCGCACGTAGTGCACCAGTTGATGCTGCGCCAGATCGGCAATGGTTTCGGGCACGCCATAACGTTGCAGGTACGCGGGGCTTACGCAGTTGACCATCGGCATGCTGCACACCTTGCGCGCAACCACGCTTTGATCGGGTTGCGCGCCCACGCGCACCACGCAATCAAAGCCTTCAGCAATCACGTCGACCTGGCGATCCGAACTGCTGATTTCCATCTCCACCAGCGGGTGGCGCGCCATGAACGAGGGCAGCTGCGGCATCACCAGGCCGCGCGCCATGGCGTTGGGCATATCCACCCGAATGCGCCCGGCCAATTGCGCTTCATCCTGGCGAAACAGGCCTTCGAGCTCTTCCATGTGTGCGAGCAAATCCTTGCTGCGCTCATACAACACGCGGCCGTCCTGGGTGGCTTGCACGGTGCGCGTGGTGCGCTGCAACAGGCGCGCACCCAGCAATGCTTCCAGCGCCTGCACGTGCTCGGACACGGTGGAGCGTGGCAGGCCCAGGCTCTCGCCGGCCTGGGTGAAACTCGACAGCTCGGTGACGCGCACGAAGGTGCGCAGTAGCTCAAGTTTGTTCATGGGATTGTTCGCCTTATCCGGCCAGTGATTCCGATATCAGCCTGTTTATCACGTTATAGGCGGACAAATACACTCAGTCCCACTGATCACCCATGAGGACTACCGCATGACTCGTAAAATCGCACTCATCACCGGCGCCAGCCGTGGCCTTGGTAAAAGCGCCGCTTTGCACCTTGCCGCACAAGGCGTGGATATCATCGGCACCTACCACAGCGCCGCCACTGAGGCCCAAGCGGTGGTGGCACAGGTTGAAGCACTGGGCGGCCGCGCCGCCATGCTGCAACTGGACGTCAGCCAGAGCGGCAGCTTCGATGCTTTTGTCGGGCAAATCGCTACGGTGCTCAAAGACGTTTTCGCCCAGCAACATTTTAATTTCCTGATCAACAACGCGGGCATCGGCGCTCACGCAAGCTTTGCCGAAACCACCGAAGAGCAGTTCGACAAACTGGTGGCCATTCACTTCAAGGCGCCGTTTTTCCTCACCCAAAAACTGCTGCCGCTGATCAGCGATGGCGGGCGCATCATCAACATCTCCAGCGGCCTGGCGCGGTTCAGCCTGCCGGGCTACGCCGCCTATGCGTCGATGAAAGGCGCCGTGGAAGTGCTGTCGCGTTATCAGGCCAAAGAACTCGGCCCGCGTGGCATCACCGTCAACACCCTGGCACCCGGCGCGATTGCCACCGACTTCAGCGGCGGCGCAGTGCGCGATAACCCACAGGTGAATGCGATGGTGGCCGACAACACCGCCCTGGGCCGTGCCGGTTTGCCGGACGATATTGGCGGTGCAATTTCGAGCCTGCTGGCCGATGGCAGCAACTGGATCACCGGGCAGCGTATCGAAGCGTCGGGCGGCATGTTTCTGTAAGCATTCTGCGCTAGCATCAATGCCTTCAGATCACTGACGGGCAATCACCGATGAGTTTTGATCCAGGCTTGGCCGGCGGCATGGGCGTATTGGCCGCCGTAGTCGACAGCGGCAGCTTTGCCCGCGCCGCCAACAGCCTGGAGATGACGCCTTCGGGGGTCAGCCGGGCGATTTCCCGCCTGGAAAAACGCCTCGGCATTCGCCTGTTCGACCGCACCACCCGCTCGGTGCAATTGACCGACGAAGGGCGACGTTTCTACCAGCAAATCGCCCCGCTGTTGGCCGGGCTGCAAGAGGCTGCCGATTCGGCGGCCGACAGCGCCCTTACCGTGCGCGGGCGTTTACGGGTGAACATCGACCCGTATTTTTCGCGGCTGGTCCTTGGCCCGGTACTCGGCGACTTCATGCGCCAATACCCGCAACTGCAACTCGACCTGCACACCCGTGACCAACTCGGCGACCTGGTGGCCGACGGCTTTGACTTGGCCATTCGCTTCGGCATCCCACAGTCCTCCTCGCTGATCGCCCGCAAACTGATGGAAGTGCGCGTGCTCACCGTGGCCTCTCCCACTTACCTTGAACAATACGGCCGACCAGCGATCCCGCAAGACCTGGAAACCGGGCATATGTGCCTGGATTTTCGCGACTCGCAAACCGGTCGCCCGTTTGCCTGGGAATTCCACCGGCCCGGCGAGCAAGTGATTGTGCGCACCAGCGGCCGCTTGGTGGTCAACGACGCCAGCACCTTATACAGCGTGTGTGAACACGGGCATGCCGTGGCGCAGATGCTCGACCTCGGCCTGGACTCGGCGATCCAGGCCGGCAGCCTGGTGGAGCTGTTCCCCGATTGGCCGGACGAGCGTTTCCCGTTGTACGCCTATTACCCGTCGCGGCACTTGCCCGCCGCCAAGGTGCGGGCATTTCTGGAGTTTGTGGCCTCGCTCAAGCTTGGCTAGGTACACGGGACTGTACGATTTTTTCCCGCAGCACGTCATAACCCCAGTGGTACACATAGGTGTACGGTAGGAAGAACAGCAGCACGCCGATGTCGAGGATGAAGGCTTCCAGCAGGCTGATCTTCATCAACGCGGCAATCAATGGCACCGCCAGGATGATCAGGCCGCCTTCGAACAACAGCGCATGCACCACGCGGGTCCAGCCGCCGCTGGTCAATTGCAGGCGGGCTTTGAGGCGGTCGAACAGGCTGTTGAAAATGACGTTCCAGCTCAGTGCCAACAGGCTGATGCCCAGCGTCACCGCGCCCATTTCCAGGGCCGGCCGGCCGGTGATCCAGACCAGCAGCGGCGTACAGATCAATAAGGCCAGCCCTTCAAAACCAATGGCCTGGCAAACACGTTCAGTAATCGACTTGGTAGGGTTCATGACCCGGCTCCTTGAGTGACGATGGTTGCCATGATTACCCTTTGACTCGATACTTCATAACTAATAACCATCGATAAAGGCGATAGTCATGGCCTCCAATGAAGTGCTGCAGGCGTTTGTGCAGGCGGCTACCCAAGGCTCGTTTTCGGCGGCGGCGCGCAAGCTGGGTAAAAGCCAGTCCACCGTCAGCGCGGCGGTGGCGAGCCTGGAGATTGATCTGGATGTGGTGCTGTTTGATCGCAGCAGCCGCAAGCCGACGCTTACGCCAGCCGGCCATGTGTTATTGCAACGCGCCGAGCAGGTGCTGGAGGCCAGCAGCCGCCTGGAGTTGGCAGCGAGCCAGTTGTCACAGGGTTTGGAACCCAAGCTGACCATCGCCATGTCCGATACTTACCAGTCCGACCGCTTTGAAATCGCCCTCAAGGCCTTTGAACAGCGCCACCCGGACCTTGAGCTGGAATGCCTGATCGCCGAATGCGAAGACCTGATCGCCCTGGTGCAAAGCGGCCGGGCGCAGATTGCGTTTATCGAAAAACAAGACACTTACCCGCCCGACCTGACCGGCGCGCCGGTCGAAGAACGTACCGAAATTGCCCTGTTCGCGGCGCCCACGCACCCGCTGGCCAAGCTGAAGAACATCCCGGCGCAGACCTTGCAGCAACACCGCGAATTGCGCCTGGCCAGCATCATCAACCCGACTGAAACCCGCCCCAGCGGGCGGGTGTGGTCAGCGCCCAGTTACTTGATGTTGATGGAGATGGCACAGCTGGGGTTTGGCTGGGCACCGATTCCGCGCTGGTTGGTGGAGCGTTTTGGTGGCGACCACTTGGTCGAACTCAAGGCGCGCAGTTGGCCGCGCTCGGTGGCGGTGGATGCGCTCTGGTCAAGGCACCACCCACCGGGGCCGGCGGGGAGTTGGTTGCTGGGCAAGATGCTGGAATGATCCTGTCCAGACACTGAGGTTCCAGGTGGGAGCTGGCTTGCCTGCGATGGCGGTGAGTCAGTCTAGAATCTGGCGACTGACACACCGCTATTGCAGGCAAGCCAGCTCCCACAGTTTTGATTTTCACTGTATGGGAAGTTTGAGTTCGGCGAGGCGGCGTTCGAGGAAGCGTTTTTCTGGGGTTTGCTGGGTGAGTGAGAGCGCTTTTTCATAGGCTTCCCGAGCCTCTTCCACCCGCTCCAACTGCCGACAAAACTCCCCGCGCGCCGAATGCGCCAAGTGATAATCGCGCAACTCCCCACGCTGCAAAATGCCCTCCACCAACTGCAACCCCGCCAATGGCCCCTGCCCCATCGCCACCGCCACAGCGCGGTTCAGCTCGATCACCGGCGACGGCACTTCGCGCAACAACACATCGTAAAGCCCGACAATCTGCAGCCAGTCCGTGTCCTCTGCCTGGGGCGCTTCGGCATGCACCGCCGCGATCGCCGCCTGCAGGCAATACGGGCCAAAACGTCGTGTGTTCAACGCCTGCTCCACCAGTGCGCAGCCTTCAGCAATCAAGGAGGCGTCCCACACTGCGCGGTTCTGTTCATGCAATAACACCAACTCACCGTCGGCCGAGGTGCGCGTTGCTCGGCGCGATTCATGCAGCAGCATCAGCGCCAGCAAGCCCATGACCTCCGGCTCTGGCAGCAACTCCAGCAGCAAACGCCCCAAACGAATGGCTTCGCGGGTCAGGTCTTCGCGGGTGAGGTCGGCGCCCATGGACGCCGAATAGCCTTCGTTGAACACCAGGTAAACCACGCGCAGCACGCTGTCCAGACGCTCGGGCAACGCGTCCAGGGTAGGCACCTGGTAGGGGATTTTTGCTTCGCGGATCTTGCCCTTGGCGCGCACGATGCGCTGGGCGATGGTGGTGGGCGTGGCCAGAAAGGCGCGGGCGATTTCTTCGGTGGTGAGGTCGCAGATCTCACGCAAGGTCAACGCCGCCTGGGCGTCGGGTGCCAACGCCGGGTGGCAGCAGGTGAAGATCAGGCGCAGGCGGTCGTCTTCCACGTCTTCCTCACTCCAGTCAGCCGCTTCCAGCGCGTCGGCCTGCTCCTGCAGTAACGGGGTAAAACGTGCCTGTCGGCGTAGGCGGTCGATGGCTTTGAAGCGGCCGGTGGAGACCAGCCAGGCCCGTGGGTTATCCGGAACGCCGTCTTGCGGCCAGCGCTGCAGCGCAATAAAAAACGCCTCGTGCAGCGCCTCTTCAGCCATGTCGAAATCACCCAGCAGGCGAATCAGCGTCGCCAGTACGCGGCGTGATTCGCTGCGGTAAATCGCCTCGACCTGCGGGGTCAATCGGGCATGCCCTGGGTCACCAAAGCCACCAGGCGGTCGAGGCTCTGGCCCCAGCCGTCATGGAAACCCATGGCTTCGTGGGCCTGCTTGTCAGCTTCGCTCCAATGCATGGCGCGGGCGGTGTACTGGGTCTTGCCGTCGGCGGCTTCGAAGGTCACTTCGGCGGTCATGAACGGCTTGCCCGACGGTACCCAGCCCGGCGCAAAGGCATCGGTAAACACCAGCCGGTTCGGCGCCTTGATTTCCAGGAATACGCCGGAGGTCGGGTATTCGGCGCCATCCGGCGCGCGCATCAAGGTACGAAACAGACCACCGACCCACAGGTTCATTTCGCACTCCGGCGTGGTCATGCCGTGTGGCCCCCACCATTGCTGTAACAGCTCGGGCGTGGTCCAGGCGCGAAACACCTTGCTTGGCGGTGCGTCGATCAAACGGCTGATGGACAGTTCAAATTCAGCGGGTTGGGTATTCATGGGTAAACCTCCTTAAAATCTTGTGGTTGTTGTGTTCAGAGATTCAATTCACGCACGGGGCGCACTTCCACACTGCCGACCCGGGCTGCCGGTATGCCGCCCGCCACCTGGATCGCTTCGTTCAGGTCTTTGGCCTCGATCAGGTAAAACCCGGCGAGCTGTTCCTTGGTTTCGGCAAACGGCCCGTCGGTGATCGACAGCTTGCCATTGCGCATGCGCACGGTGGTGGCGGTGCTCACCGACTCCAACGGCTCGGCGGCGAGCATTCGGCCGCTGGCCTGGATGGCCTCGGCGTAGGCAAAACACTCCGGGTCCGCCGGGCTGTCGGGCGAGGTGTGCAACACCTCTTCGTTGCTGTAGATCAGGCAGAGGTATTTCATGGCGGTCTCCGTTTTCGGACTACTGACTATAGTTCGTGGCGGTCAAGGTTTCAGGTCGAACAATGCCGTGCCGCTTTCCATGTCGAAGGGCGCCGACCAGTGCTCATGCACCACCTTCCACTGCCCGTTGATGCGCTGGTAGCCGGCAGTCACGCGCATCCAGCACGCCTTCACCACGCCATCCGGCCCGGCGCCGCCGCAGTGGGCCAGCCAGTGGGCAAACGCGCTGTCGGGCGCCTCAACGATATGCAGCTCATGAAATTCGAAAATGCCCGGGCCAGGGCAATGCTTCATGCATTCGTCCCAATGGGCGCGGTAGGCGGCCTTGCCCTTGAATTGCAGCGCAGTGACGGCGTCGAACGAGACGATATCGTCGGCGTAATAGCTGACAATTTTGTCGATATCACGATCAAGTACGGCTTGTTTCCATTGCTCGATCAGGGTGTTGATTGCAGTGCTCATGGCGATACTCCTGGGGGTTGGAAAATCACAAAGGACACTCCTGGTCGAATGGCCTTGAATGAAATCGACACGCCACTGAAAAATAATTTCGCGTGCATCAAACCCGCTAGAATCCACGCCTCTTTGTAGGATTTCGGATGCGCCCCCGATGGAAACCCGCCTCGTCGCCTATGAGACGCTGAGCCTTGTGCAAAAACAGCACCTCGACACCCTGCAAGTGCACCCCGAGCAACTGGCGTATTCCGGCGATATCTACTGCGCGCTCAACAGCCTGCTGGTCAACCCCAAGCCCGGCGCAATCAAAGGCTTTGCACTACTGGCCGACGAAATGCCCGTGGCCTTCCTGCTGCTCAAACGCCCACCCTGCCTGCCCCATTGGGCCGATGAACACAGCGCCACGCTGCACGCGTTACAGGTGGACCGGCACCAGCAAGGGCGCGGGTTTGGCAAAGCGTGTTTGCAGGCATTGCCGGCGGCGGCCCTGCAGGCGTGGCCGCAGATCAGGGCGCTGGAGTTGTCGGTGGACACGGACAATGTGGCGGCGATGGGGTTGTATCTGGCGGCTAGGTGGGTGGACAGCGGGGAGGCGTATAAGGGGCGGGTTGGGTATGAGCGCAGGTTGAGTTGGGTGTTTGGTCGGGATGGCATTGACAGCTTAAAAATGTAACGTATATATGACTTAAATAATCAAAAGTAATGAATACGTGACATGGACACTTCTATTATCACCCAACGCTTAGGCCAACAAGTTCGCTCCATGCGCCTCAACCGTGGCTATACACAAGCGGACCTGGCGAAACTTGCGGGCGTTACCCGGCAAAAACTGATCGAAATCGAGAAGGGCAGCCTCTCTGTTTCCATGAATGCCTATGCTCGCGTGATTGCCGCCCTGGGCAGTGAGGTCAAATTAGTGCCAGTGACTCTGCCGACACTTGAAGAGTTAGAGGACTTGTTCAATGAATAGCCCCGCTCTTAGCGTTCATACGCCTCAGGGCGACAGCGGCAGCGTCTTGGTGGGCGCTGATGATTACCTGTTTCGCTACGACGCTAAGGCACAGGCCCAAAGCGCCATCAGCCTTACCATGCCCGTGCGCGCAGAAGAATATCGCCGCCGCGAATTGCATCCAATCTTTCAAATGAATTTGCCCGAAGGCTACGTACTGGAACAATTGCGTAACCGTCTGGCTAAAACGGTAAAAGTGGACCCGATGCTGTTACTGGCCTTATCAGGTAGCAGTGCACCGATTGGCCGGGTTTTCGTGATTTCCGATCAGATAAACGAATTGATCCAACGCAACGGTCCGCCCGCAAACGGAGAGAACCTGGCAGAAATTCTCGCGTGGGATGGAGCAGAAGACCTGTTCGCCGACTTGGTGGACCGTTACATTCTGCGAGCGGGCATTTCTGGCGTACAGCCCAAAGTGCTGGTGCCAGAAAAACCTCAAACTCCCGAGCAAAAATTCACCTCAAAAACCAACGACCTGATTATCAAAAGCGGGCGCGATGAGTTTCCGGGCTTGGCCATCAATGAATACCTGTGCATGTCCATTGCGCGGGATGCAGGCCTGCCCGTGCCGCCGTTTTATCTGTCGCAGAACCATAAGCTATTCATCATGCGGCGCTTTGATCGCGACGCGCAGCTCAACCCGCTGGGTTTCGAAGACATGACCACACTGATGGGCCTGTCTGCCGAACAGAAATACACCAAGAGCTATGCTGCCATCGCCAAGGCTGTACGCGCGTTTTGCTCACCAGAAAACCAACGCAGCTCGTTGGACCAATTGTTCGATAGCGTGGCTTTGAGTTGCATCGTGGGAAATGGCGATGCTCACCTGAAAAACTTCGGTGTGCTCTACAGTGACCCGATTAAATTTGACGCGCGCCTGGCCCCGGCTTACGACATCGTGAATACCACCGCCTATATACCTGAAGACACACTTGCGCTGGATCTGTCCGGCAACAAATCAATGTTTGCCTCACGCTTGGGCATCCTTGAGTTTGCAAGAACCTGCGAAATTGCAGAACCTCAGGCGCGTATTCAGGCGCTGCTTCAAACCCTTGAGGTCGTGCTCAAGCGCGAAGACGAATACTGTCGGTTAGCGCCTGACGTTGCAAAAGCCATTCGACAATCCGCCCAGAGCTACCAGCAGAGCTTCGGTGGCTGAACGCTTCTGTACTCATCCAAGGACAAGGTGGTGAATATGCTGACAACCCTCGAACAACTCGAAACCCTCTACGGCCTCCCCCACGAGCGGGCGGTGCGCAAGGAGATCGCGTTTCTCAACGAGGATTACCAGGCCATGGTGCGGGCGTCGCCCCTGGTGGTGGTGAGCTCATCCGGGCCGGACGGCATTGACGGCTCACCGCGCGGTGATGTGCCAGGGTTTGTGCGGATTGTGGATGAGCGCACCTTGGCGATCCCGGACCGGCCGGGCAATAACCGGCTCGACACCCTGCGCAATCTGCTGCAAGACCCACGCATTGCCTTACTGTTCATCATCCCGGGGGTTGGCGAAACGTTGCGCGTGAATGGCCGGGCGCAGATTTCCATCGAGCCCGAGCTGCTGGAGAGTTTTGCGGTGAATGGCAAACCGGCGCGTTCGGTGATTCTGGTGCAGGTGGAGGCCGCGTATTTCCACTGCTCCAAAGTCTTTGTGCGCTCGGATTGCTGGAACCCCGAGAAGCACTTGGACCGCTCGGCACTGCCGTCGGCCGGAGCGTTTCACAAGCGGCTCAATGCTGGGCAGTTTGATGCCGAGGCCTATGACCGAGAGATGCCGGAACGGGTCAAAAACACGCTGTATTGATACGTCTGTCGGCGCCGGCTTGCCGGCGCTGACAGCACCGCCGTCAGCCCTTTTCGCCAACCGGCAGCCAGATCTCCACCGTCCCCGTACCCTTGCGCGCGTCGAAATCGGCGCTGTAGCGTTCGAAATCCGCGCCCATCACCTTGTAGCCCGAGTGCGGCAACCACTCGAACATGATGCGTTCGTAGGTTTGCTCAAGTGCCTGCACCGGCCCGTAATGTGGGAACACGGCATAGTTGAGCGGCGCAATTTCGATGAACTCGAAGTTGCTCGGCACGTCGCTTTTAGTCGGGACTTCAACCCCGGCCATGTAGTCGAACTCGCCATGGTGGGGGTTATGGCACACACCATAGGTCACGCCACCGACGCGCTTTTTAATGTCTTTGATGCAAGTGTCGAACAATTCCCACAGCTTTGGGATATCACCCACTGTGGCCTTTGAATAACGCCCTTGTACCCCGGCGATTACCAAGGCTTTACCGGCTTCCATGCGTGGCTCTAACGGTTGTTTTGTCTGCTGATCCATACGAACAGTCTCCTTCTTATGAGGGAACAAACCCGCATCGAGTATAGGGGCATATCCAGGCTTCACTCCAAGTAGAAATTTTTCCTACACATCTGGACAACTGGCCATCATCGACCGTATTGTCTGCCCCGCAGGCCACCGCAGTGGCCGACGTCGCTCGGACGGTTCCGGGCGCTTACGTACCTCGAGGCAACAATGGCAGACCAAGGTTCGCCGCGCCGCTTTGCGCGCATAGATCGACTCCCCCCTTACGTTTTTAATATCACTGCCGAGCTGAAGATGGCTGCGCGTCGGCGCGGCGAAGACATCATCGACTTGAGCATGGGTAACCCTGACGGCGCCACGCCTCCCCACATCGTGGAAAAAATGGTCACCGTCGCCCAGCGTGAAGATACCCACGGCTACTCCACTTCCAAAGGCATTCCGCGGCTGCGCCGGGCGATTTCGCGCTGGTATAAAGACCGCTACGAAGTGGATATCGACCCGGAAACCGAAGCCATCGTGACCATCGGTTCCAAGGAAGGCCTGGCGCATTTGATGCTGGCCACCCTCGACCAGGGCGACACCGTGCTGGTGCCCAACCCCAGCTACCCGATTCACATCTACGGTGCCGTGATTGCCGGCGCCCAGGTGCGTTCGGTGCCGCTGGTGCCGGGCGTGGACTTCTTCGCCGAGCTGGAACGGGCGATTCGTGGCTCGATCCCCAAGCCGAAAATGATGATTCTGGGCTTCCCGTCCAACCCCACCGCGCAGTGCGTGGAACTGGACTTCTTTGAACGTGTGATCGCCCTGGCCAAGCAGTACGACGTGCTTGTTGTCCACGACCTGGCCTACGCCGACATCGTCTACGACGGCTGGAAAGCGCCGTCGATCATGCAAGTGCCGGGCGCCAAGGACATTGCGGTGGAGTTTTTCACCCTGTCCAAGAGTTACAACATGGCCGGCTGGCGCATCGGCTTTATGGTCGGTAACCCGGAACTGGTCAACGCCCTGGCGCGGATCAAGAGCTACCACGACTACGGCACCTTCACCCCGCTGCAAGTGGCCGCGATTGCGGCGCTGGAAGGTGATCAGCAGTGCGTGAAGGACATTGCCGAGCAGTATCGCCAGCGCCGTAACGTGCTGGTCAAAGGCCTGCATGAGCTGGGTTGGATGGTCGAGAATCCCAAGGCGTCGATGTACGTCTGGGCAAAAATCCCCGAGCAGTATGCCGCCATGGGTTCGCTGGAATTTGCCAAGAAGCTGCTGCTGGAAGCCAAAGTGTGTGTGTCGCCAGGGATTGGGTTTGGTGAGTACGGGGATGATCATGTGCGCTTTGCGCTGATCGAGAACCAGGACCGGATTCGCCAGGCGGTACGCGGGATTCGCGGGATGTTCCGGGCGGATAAAGCCTGATCCTGAACGACCTGAAGAAACCGAATCAATGTGGGAGCTGGCTTGCCTGCGATGGCGATGGTAAATCCAACACCGCCATCGCAGGCAAGCCAGCTCCCACATTTGATTGGGTTACCACATAGGTTTTGTGGTGCGCCTGTTACACCACCAACGACAGCAACATGATAAAGATCAGCGCCACCACCGACAGAATGGTCTCCATCGCCGTCCAGGTCTTGAACGTCTCGACCACGGTCATATTGAAGTACTGCTTCACCAGCCAGAACCCCGCATCGTTGACGTGAGACAACACCAACGACCCCGCCCCCGTCGCCAACACCAGCAGCTCACGGTTAACGCCTGGAATCATCCCGACCACCGGCACCACAATGCCTGCGCCGGTAATGGTCGCGACCGTCGCGGAGCCTGTGGCCACACGAATCACCGCCGCCACCAGCCACGCCAGCAAAATCGGGTTGATCTGCGCGTTCACCGCCATGTGGCCGATCACGTCGCCCACGCCGCTGGTCACCAGCATCTGCTTGAAACCACCACCGGCGCCGATGATCAGGATGATCGCAGCGGTCGGCGCGAGGCTGGCGTCGAGCAGCTTGAGGATTTGCTTGGAGTGAATGCCCTGGCGATGGCCAAAGGTGTACAGCGACAGCAGCAACGCCAGCAGCAGCGCAGTGATCGGGTGACCGATCATGTCCATCCAGTTGCGGATGGCATGGCCGTCCGGCAGCGCGACGTCGGCGAAGGTTTTGAGCAGCATCAGGAACACCGGCAGCAGCACGGTGATCAGGGTGATGCTGAAGCTCGGCAGGCTTTTTGACTCTGGCTCGCGGGCCAGTTGGTCGACCAGTTCCTGGGACGGGTTGCCCGGAATGTACTTGGCGATAAACGTGCCGAAAATCGGCCCGGCAATAATGGCGGTCGGCAGTGCGACGATCAGGCCGTACAGGATGGTCTTGCCGATGTCTGCGCCAAACACGCCAATGGCCAGCAGCGGGCCAGGGTGCGGTGGCACCAGGCCGTGTACCGCCGACAGGCCGGCGAGCAGCGGGATGCCGATCTTGATCAGCGACACGCCGGTGCGGCGCGCGACGATAAATACCAGCGGGATCAGCAGTACAAAACCGATCTCGAAGAACAGCGGGATGCCCACCAGGAACGCAGCGAACATCATCGCCCACTGGACTTTGTCTTTGCCGAAGGCACGGATCAGTGTCTGTGCGATCTGATCGGCGCCGCCGGACTCGGCCATCATCTTGCCGAGCATCGTGCCCAGCGCGAGGATAATGCCGACAAAACCAAGCACACCGCCAAAACCGTCCTGGAACGCCTTGATGATCTTGTCCACGGGCATGCCCGAGGTCAGGCCGAGAAAGCCGGCCGCGATGATCAGTGCAATGAACGGGTGCACCTTGAATTGGGTGATCAGAACGATCAACCCGATGATTGTGACCACTGCGTCTAGCAGCAGGTAGGACTCGTGGGACATGCCAAACATGGGGGGTCTCTCCTGTTTGTTGTTGTTATTAAAGCGGGTATTGAATCTTTCGCCGGGGGTAGCGCTACCTTTTCCGGCAAAAAATTAATGAGTAGGTTCAAAGCCGTGTTGCAGCCACCAGGCATTGGTTTGCTTGGCCAAGTCCTCAACGCTGTCTTCGCTGGCATTGAGCGCCAGGGTCAGCGGCTCGCCCACGGGCGATTCGAGGGTGGCGAACTGGCTGTCGATCAGGCTTGCCGGCATGAAATGGCCGGGGCGATGGGACACGCGGTCAGCAGCCACGGCGCGGGTCAGCTCCAGGAACACAAACCCCAGGCCCGGCGCGGCTTCGCGCAGGTGGTCACGGTATTTCTTTTTGAGGGCTGAGCAGGTGAGCACCGGATGCTCGCCCGCTTTGAGCGAGCGGCGCAGTTCATCGCAGAGGATATCGAGCCAGCCGGCGCGGTCGTCGTCGTTAAGGGGGTGGCCGGCGCTCATCTTTTCGATATTGGCGGCGGGGTGAAAGCTGTCGCCTTCAATGGCGGTGGCGCCGTTCAGGCGGCACAGGGCTTCGCTGACGCTGGACTTGCCACAGCCGGAAACACCCATGATGACCAGGGCGGTAACAGGTTGACTCATGAAACACCTCAGGACGCAGATAGCGCTACCTTTGCACGCTGTAAGGCTAGTGCAAAAACAGGCTTTTCCCGCGCCGACTTGTCATTTTTATGGAGTGACGCGTGCATCCTCTCCAACTGTTTGAACAGGATCAGGCAACCCAACGTTCAATAATTTGCAGCCATTTGGAGACAGCGCTACCTTAGTGCCTCGATTTTTGTTTGGCAACAGCCTGATGACCTCCAAGAACGATAAAAAATTGCGCACCACCGGTCGCCCGACCCTCAATGAAGTGGCCCGCCTGGCGGGTGTCAGCCCCATTACCGCCTCCCGCGCACTGCGTGGCGTCAGCACGGTTGCTACCGAGCTGGTGGAAAAAGTGCAACTGGCCGCTGCCGAACTGAATTACGTCGTCAACCCCGCCGCTCGCGCCCTGGCCTCGGCGCAAAGCCATTCGGTGGTGGTCATCGTGCCGTCGCTGTCCAACCTGTTGTTTATCGAAACCCTCGAAGCCATCCACGCAGTGCTGCGGCCCAAGGGCTTTGAAGTACTGATCGGCAACTCGCACTATTCGCGTGATGAAGAAGAAAACCTGCTGCGCAACTACATGGCCTACCAGCCACGCGGTTTGCTGCTGACCGGGTTTGATCGCACCGAAAGCGCACGACGGATGGTCGAGGCCAGCAATGTGCCCTGTGTGTACATGATGGATCTGGACCCGAACGCGGGCGTGAATTGCGTGGGGTTTTCGCAATTGAGCGCAGGCGAAACAGCCGCAGCGCATTTGCTCTCCCGTGGGCGCAAGCGCCTGGCGTATATCGGCGCGCAGTTGGACCAGCGCACGTTGCTGCGCGGTGAAGGGTTCCGCCGCGCCCTGCAGCAGGCGGGTATGTACGACCCGGCGCTGGAACTGCTGACGCCACGCCCCTCCTCCGTGGGCTTGGGTGGTGAGTTGTTTTTGCAGCTGCTGGCGGCGCATCCGGACGTGGATGCGATTTTCTTCGGTAACGACGACCTGGCCCAGGGCGCACTGCTGGAGGCCATGCGACACGGCATCAACGTCCCGGAGCGCGTGGCGGTGCTGGGCTTTAACGACTTGCCGGCATCGTCTTTTATGGTGCCGCGTTTGAGCAGCATCAGCACGCCACGGGAAGCGATCGGGCGGCGCTCGGCGGAGCATTTGTTGACGATCATGGCAGGCAACAAGATTGCCAAGCCGGTGGTGGACATGGGGTTTGCGTTGCAGGTGCGCGAAAGCACGTAACTTTCAAAGCCCAAACACAATCAAACTGTGGGAGCTGGCTTGCCTGCGATGGCGGTAGACCTGTCGGCACATCGTTGCCTGACACACCGCTATCGCAGGCAAGCCAGCTCCCACATTTTTTTACCGTGCTCGCTTGAGATGTAGGAAGGCTGTAGGACGCGGCTGACATTGCCGTAAGCGCCTTGCCCGGTTGCCTACGCTTACGTCAGAATCCGCCGGCTTGTGCGCTTGGGGGGTGGTCTCTAAGGTGGGTCGGTCACTGAATTTCTCGGTGATCGGGTTTAGTAGCCCGAACTTCCCAACACAATATGCACAAGCCAATTATGGCGGCTGTGCGTAGGGCGCCTTCGGGCGCGCCGGGTTTGTGTGGGATTACCGGTCTACTAACCTGCGCACAGCTGCCACCCAACTTGTTTAGTAGCGATGCGGGTGTGGCACAAACCAGGTACTTCAACCATGCAAAGCGTCAATCCCCCAACTACGCTCTTCACTCTCACACCCGACACACCCCTCGAATCCCTACTGATCAACAGCTACGAAACCGTGTGCTCCGTCAGCACCTTGCTGCTCGACCTGTCCAACGACCTCACCGGCAAACACCGCGACGTGGCTCTCGCCATTCATCAACTCAGCGAGTTATCAGTCTTGATGGTCGGCAAAGCCATGGACCAGCAAACACCACGCACCTAAAGCCTAACTCGGTTAACCCTGTGGGAGCTGGCTTGCCTGCGATGGCGGTAGACCTGTCGGCACATCATTGCCTGACACACCGCTATCGCAGGCAAGCCAGCTCCCACATGTTGTCCGTGCCCACTTAAGATATCGCCGTAAAGTCCTGCCCCTGCTAGATTGACCGCTCGCCATCGTCAGGGAAGCACCATGGGACACTCACTGAAAATCCTCGGCCGCACGTCCTCCATCAACGTGCGCAAAGTGCTCTGGACCTGCCAGGAACTGGGCATCGACTACGTACGTGAAGACTGGGGCATCGGCTTCAAGCCCACCCAGTCAGCCGAATTCCTGGCCCTGAACCCCAACGCCCAGGTGCCGGTGCTGATCGACGACCACGGTGTGTTGTGGGAATCCAACACCATCTGCCGCTACCTGATCGGCCTCTACCAACGCACCGACCTGCTCCCCGCCGAACCCGCGCCACGTGCGCGGGTCGAGCAATGGGTGGACTGGCAAGCCGTGGAACTCAACCGCGCCTGGGGCGATGCCTTCACCGCGCTGGTGCGCAATAACCCCGACAACCTCGACGCGGCGCAGATTGCCGCCGCCGTGCAGGTGTGGAATGACAAGATGGGCCTGCTGGAACAACAGCTGGCCAAAACCGGCGCCTATGTGGCCGGAGATGAATTCACCCTCGCCGATATCCTGATCGGCCTCTCGGTGCACCGTTGGCAGAACACGCCCATGCAGCGCCCGCCCTACCCTGCCATTGCGGCGTATTACCAACGCCTGAGCCAACGCCAGGGCTTCAAGACCTTCGCCCTCGACGGCCATCACTAAAACAAGGACTCACTGTGAAAGGACTCAACGTACTGCTTACCGGCGCCTGCGGCAGAATCGGCAAGACATTTTTCGAAGCCTCGAAAGACCGCTACCGCTTCACCCTCACGGACCGCATCGCGCCGGCGTTCGACCTGGGCGAGCACCGTTTCGTCCACGCCGACCTCAGCGACAAAGCCAGCCTGGCTGCGCTGCTTGATGGCATCGACGTGGTCGTGCACCTGTCGGGCATCCCCCACGCCAGCGCTTCGTTCGACGAGTTGCTACCGAACAATATCCTCGCTACGACTTACCTGTTCGAAGCCGCCGTGGCCGCCGGCGTGAAGCGTTTGGTATTCGCCAGCAGCGCACAAACCATCGAAGGCTACCCGGTAGACCGGCAGATCACGCCCGGCATGCAGGTAATGCCCGCCAACCTGTATGGCGTGAGCAAATGCTACGGCGAGGCGTTGTGCGGCTACTACGCAGCCAAGACGCCACTGTCGACCATTGCCCTGCGCATCGGCGCCTTTGAGTTCCCCGAAACCCACGACCTCAACAACGCCCGCGACCTCAGCGCCTGGCTCAGCCCACGGGACGCGGTGCAATTGCTGCAACGCTCGGTGGAGGCCGAGGGCGTGAAGCACCTGATCGCCCATGGCATTTCCAATAACCGTTTCAAGCGCCTGGACCTGAGCGAAACCACGCGGGTGTTGGGTTACCATCCGGTCGATGATGCATTCCAAGCATTTGAAATCCCGATTACTTATTGAGTTCTGCCCATGCCTGCACTCTCCACCGCCGACGGCATCGACCCGATCCGTGCTGCCCACATCAGCGCGCGCATTGACCGCCTGCCCGCCGTCGCCACCGTCTGGCGCCTGGTGGCGCTGCTGTCGATCGGTGGTTTTTTTGAGCTGTATGACCTGTTCCAGACCGCCTATATCAGCCCCGGCTTGATCAGCGACGGTATTTTCCACACCGGCAGCGAGGGCGTGTTCGGCTTCTCGGACCAGGCCGCGTTCGCCTCGGCAACCTTTCTGGGCCTATTCCTCGGCGCCAGCCTGCTCAGCCCTATCGCCGACCGTTTCGGGCGCCGGGCGATCTTTACCTTTGCGTTGATCTGGTACACGGTCGCCACGGTGTTGATGGGCATTCAAACCTCGGCGCTGGGCATTATCGGCATGCGTTTTCTGGTGGGCATTGGCCTGGGGATCGAACTGGTAACCATCGACGCCTACCTGTCGGAACTGGTGCCCAAGCGCATGCGCAGTTCGGCGTTCGCCTTCGCGTTTTTCATCCAGTTTCTGTCGGTGCCGGCGGTGGCGTTGATGTCGTGGTGGTTGGTGCCCCAGGCGCCATTCGGGGTGTCCGGCTGGCGCTGGGTGGTGCTCAGCAGTGCAGTGTTTGCGCTGTTTATCTGGCAACTGCGCAAGCGCCTGCCGGAATCACCGCGCTGGCTGGCGCAAAAAGGTCGCTTTGATGAAGCCGGGCAGATCATGGACAACCTGGAGGCGCGCTGCCAAAAGGATCACGGCAAACCGCTGGATGAACCTGAACCGCAGGCCGTCGGCGTGCAAGGCAGCGGCCGTTTTGCCGATATCTGGCAACCGCCGTACCGGCGTCGCGCACTGATGCTGATTGTGTTTCACGTGTTCCAGGCCATCGGCTTTTTCGGCTTCGGCAATTGGTTGCCGGCGTTGCTGTCGGGTCAGGGCGTGAGCGTGACCCACAGCCTGATGTACGCCTTCATCATCACCCTCGCCTACCCGCTGGGGCCGTTGCTGTTTGTAAAAGTGGCCAATCGCTTTGAAAACAAATGGCAGATTGTCGGCTCAGCCATGGGCGCGATGATCTTCGGCAGCCTGTTTGCCCTGCAAACCACGGCCGTGGGGCTGGTGATCTGCGGGGTGATGATCACCTTCTGCAACGCCTGGCTGAGCTTCAGTTATCACTCGTACCAGAGCGAGTTGTTCCCGACCAATATCCGCGCACGGGCGGTGGGGTTCTGCTATTCGTTCAGCCGCTTGTCCACAGTGTTCAGCAGCTTGTTGATCGGTTTTATTCTGGAGCACCTGGGCACGCCGGGCGTGCTGGCGTTTATTGCCAGCAGCATGTTGATTGTGATGATCACCATCAGCTGGTTCGGGCCGCGCACGCGCAATTTGGCGTTGGAGAATATTGCGCACTGACGGCAACAGTTGGCCGCCTGCGGGACAATGATTGCCGCGACGCCCGCGCCATCCCCAACAAAACCGGGGGTGGTGCACTCGGCATGCTATTTGCTCCAGCTGTCGCACCGAACATTTCCACAGGTGACCGATCATGCTGGTTAATAACAACGCCCAAGCCGTATCGACCGTGCAACAGCTCAAGCGTCCCGACATGGACCCGGCCAACGCTGCCGCCAGCACGCTGTACAGCGGCGCCCTGCAAGCGGCGCAACAAAGCGTGACCGTGCCGGCCGCGCAAAAGGATTTGGACAAGGCCAACGATCGCATCGACGAAGCCTTCGCCAAGACCCGTGTGCAGCTGCAAGCCACCACCGCCGCCCCTACCGCATCGACGGATGTGCCGGCAGCCGGTTCGAGCACCAGCACCGCACGCGCCGACTTCACCGACTACATGAACAAGTCCCCCGCCGAACGCATCCGCGAGCAGTTGCTCAAGGAACAGGGTTTGACCGAGGCGCAAGTGCAAGCAATGCCGCAGGAAAAACAGGACGCGATTGCCAAGCAAGTGGCTGAACGCGTGAAGCAGCAGCAAGATCAGCAGGTAGCGGCGAAGGCCACTGATCCGGCGCAGGCGGTTAAAGAAACCCTGGCCGCGATCTGACCGACACCGCTGATGATCGGATGATCGTTCCCACGCTCCGCGTGGGAATGCAGCCAAGGACGCTCCGCGTCCCAAGAGCGGACGCGGAGCGTCCAGCGAGGCATTCCCACGCGGAGCGTGGGAACGATCTTGAGCCCCCAGCCTTACTGCAGTTGCAACGTTGAGTTGAACTGGCTGATCGCATCCACCACATGCCGCGAACCTTCCTGAATCTCCAGGATCACCTGCCCCGCTTCATTCGCCAATTCCACACCCAGCCCCGTACGGCTCAGGCTCGACTGCATGCTCGACACCGCGCTCAGCGACAGGTCGTGGTTCTTGCGCACTACATCCACAATCTCCACTGTCGCCTGACTGGTGCGTGCGGCAAGGCTGCGCACTTCATCGGCCACCACCGCAAAACCACGCCCATGCTCACCCGCCCGCGCCGCTTCAATGGCTGCGTTAAGCGCGAGCATATTGGTCTGCTCGGCAATGCTGCGGATGGTCTGCACGATGGAGCCGATGATGTCCGATTGCTTGCTCACCGCATCGATACTCTGGGCCGCCTGATTCAAGTCGCTGGAAATCTCTTCAATGATCTGCACGGTTTGCTGCACCACCTCCGAACCTTTGCGCGCACAGGCATCGTTTTGTACCGAGGTGGCATGCGCCGAATCGGCGGCGGTGCGCAGGGTGGTGACCTGGTCGGTGATGTCACTGGCGAATTTCACCACTTTGTACAGGCGCCCGTTGGTGTCGAAAATCGGGTTGTAGGACGCTTCCAGAAACAGGGTCTTGCCGTATTTGTTCTTACGCTCGAAGCGATGGGAATGATATTCCCCACGGTTGAGCGAGGCCCAGAACGCCTTGTAGGCCGGCGACTCAACCTCGGCACGGTGGCAGAACATGCTGTGGTGCTGGCCGATGATTTCTTCGCGCGAGTACTGCACGGTGCGCAGGAAATTGTCGTTGGCGTTGAGAATCTGGCCCTGGGGCGTGAACTCGATCACCGCCATTGAACGGCTGATGGCGTCGATCAGGCTCTGGTTCTCATGTTCATGGTGGACCCGCGCCGAAATATCCGAAGCCACTTTGATCACGCTCTGCACCTGGTTGTTGCTGTCGAGCACCGGCATATAACTGGCTTCGAGCCACACTTCTTCGCCACGCTTGTTCAGGCGCATAAAGGTGCCGCTGAGGGCTTCGCCCCGCGCCAGGTCACGCCATAGCTTGGTGTAGGCCTCGGTGTGGGTGTAGGCATCCTCGCAAAAAATGCGGTGATGCTTGCCGCGAATTTCCTCCACGTTGTAGCCCATGGCTTGGCAGAAGTTGTCGTTGGCATCGAGGATGATGCCGTTGCGGTCGAACTCGATCATTGCCATGGAACGGCTGATGGCGGCGAGTTTGGCGTTGGCTTCGGTGAGGGCACAGGAGAAACGTTCGATTTCTTGCAGGTCGGATTTGTGATGGCGGTTGAACATGGTCAGATCACCCTTGATTCCCGGCGCCTGAAAGGCGCATTCCATTCATTTTTTGGATAGTGCTGGCTAACCTTCATGGGGAAATAACCATCCGAAACGCTTTATATGCCAAACGTCATCAACGGTTCTGGGTGAGCATAGACAGGGCTTGGCGCTATGCAAGGCCACTAGTCAGCCAGCATTTTTAACAATGCGCTTGCCGCGGCTGAAGGCGGCCGGGCGGGCGAGCCGACCAAGGCAAATTCGCGATACAGCGGGACGGTCAGCGGCATCACGCGCAAGCCATTGCGCTTTACCGGCAAGGCCATTTCAGGTACCAGCGTGACGCCGACGCCTTCGCGTACCAGGCTGTAGGCGCTGTTCCACTCGCGTACTTCCACGCGAATATCGCGCAGGGTAAGCCCCGCAGCGCCCGCCAAGCTGCGGGCACTGGCGGTGCAACCGCCGGTGGCAAGTACAAAGGGTTGCTCCAGCAGTTCCTCAAACGACACGCTGGCGTTGGCCGGGCGCTGCGCCAAGGGATGATCGGTCGGCAACACGGCCATCCAGCAATCTCGCCCCAATACGCTGGCGTTGCGCTCGGGCCTGGGGTTGAGCACCACGCCCAGGTCGATCAGGCCGGCGTCAAGCAAGGTGAGCACTTCACTGTCCGTGACATCCAGCGTGGTCACTTCAATACCGGGGTTCAGCTGACGAAAACGCTGCAGCAGCGGCGTCAGAAAAGTCGCCATCACCATCGGGAAACTGGCGATGCGAATACTCCCACGCAGCAGCGGCCGAGCGTCGTCGACCGTTGTACGAATCGCCTGCAACGCCCCCATCATCACGCGCGCTTGTTCGATCACACTCAACCCGAGCGCGGTGGGCAAGGTCTTGCGCGGCTCGCGCGTGAACAATTGCGCACCCAAAGTCGCCTCCATGTTGGCCATGGCCTGGCTGGCGGCGGACTGGGTCATGCCCACCTGCTCGGCAGCCGCCGTAATGCTGCCTTGATCGGCCACGGCCACCAGCAAGCGCCAGTGCATCAGGTTCATCATGGCAGTAGCTGTCCTTATGGGTGGGGTCTGAAGGTTTAATTTTACCCACGGTGCCATGCCCGCGAGACTGGCGCAAATTCAACCGAGTAGCCCCACATGAAATTGTATTTCTCCCCGAATGCCTGTTCCCTCGCCCCCCATATCGTGCTGCGCGAATTGGCGCTGCCGTTCGACTTGGTAAGGGTCGATAACAAGGCCAAAACCACTGCCGATGGCGCAGACTTCCTGCAAATAAACCCCAAGGGCTATGTGGCGGCGCTGCAACTGGATAACGGCCAGGTGCTGACCGAAGCCAGTGCGATCCTGCAATACCTGGCCGACCTGAAACCCGCCGCCCAGTTGGCCCCGGCCAATGGCAGTTGGGAGCGTGTGCGTTTGCAGGAATGGCTGAATTTCATCGCCAGCGAGATTCACGGCGGGCTGGGGATTTTCTTCAACCCGGCGATCCAAGGCGAAGTGCGAGCCACGTTTGTGGCCAAGTTGTTCAAGCGCTTTGAGTTTCTGGTGCAGACGCTGGAGCGTCAGGATTATTTGCTGGGCGAGCAGTACTCGGTAGCGGATGCGTATTTGTTTGTGCTGCTGCGCTGGGCGGCGGTTCATGACATTGATCTGCAGCCGTGGCCGGCGTTGACGGCGTTTATGCAACGCGCTGGCGCACGGCCTGCCGTGATTGCAGCGCTGGCCGCTGAAAATCCATGACCTGAAATGCAATCCACTGTGGGAGCTGGCTTGCCTGCGATGACTGTGTGTCAGGCAATGATGTGCTGTCTGGGCCAGCGCTATCGCAGGCGAGCCAGCTCCCACAGTTGATGTTCATTGGTTTAGAGCCTTGAAGACTATTTGCTGCACATCGACCTTTTTCGGGATCAGGCCGTTGGCGAAGAACAGGTCGGCGGTGCGCTGCTGATTGGCGATGTCGATGGCCTGCAGCGGCCGAATCGGCTCCGGCGAGCGGTGTTCGAAGTAGCTTTTGACCACCGCCGGTTGCAGGCCCAGGGTCTTGGCCATCAAGGCGATGCTTTCTTCGGGCTGGTCCAGAGACAGGCGCTGGGCCTTGCCGAGCGTCTTGATGATGGTGGCGACGGCGTGCGGGTACTGTTTGGCAAACGGGCTGTTGACCACAAAGAAACTGCCGGCCGGGTTAAGGCCCTGGCCGTCGCCCAATACGCGGGCGGAGCCATCGACCACGGCCGCCGAGTAGTACGGGTCCCACACCACCCAGGCGTCGACTTTGCCTTGTTCAAACGCAGCACGGCCATCGGACGGCGACAGGTACACCACATTCACATCCTTCCACTGCAAGCCCGCGCGCAGCAGGCTTTTGAGGAACAGGTTGTGTGCGCTGGAGCCCTTGAGCAGCGCCACGCGCTTGCCCTTGAGTTCGGCCACGCTTTGGATGCTGCTGGCTGTGGGCACCAGCACCGCTTCGGTTTTGCCTTCATTGGGCTCGACAGCGAAGTACTGCAAGTCGATGCCGGCGGCCTGGGCGAAGATCGGCGGGATGTCGCCGATATTGCCAATGTCCAGGCTGCCGGCGTTCAGCGCTTCGATCAGTGGCGGGCCGCCGAGGAATTCAGTCCACTGCACCTGGGTGCCGGGCAGCGCCTCTTCGAACAGTTTGTGCTCACGGGCCAGTACCATGCTCACCGAGCTTTTCTGGTAGCCGATGCGCAAGGTGGACGGTTCGGCCGCAGACACCGCTGCCGAAAACACAAGTGAAGCCAGAACCACACTGAAAAACTTAACCATCTCTATCACCTCGATCGTTCCCACGCTCTGCGTGGGTATGCATCCTGTGACGCTCTGCGTCACGGCGTAAAAACAGGACGCAGAGCGTCCTGGGCGGCATTCCCACGCGGAGCGTGGGAACGATCAGCTACAGGCCAGCTTTGACCTTGGCCGCGACATCCGCAGGCACCCATTGCTGCCACACTTGCGGCTGCTCTTTGAGGAACGCCAGCGCGACCTGGCGCGGCTGTTCACGTTTCTCGCTCATTTGCGCAAGGATGCCGTTGAGCAGGTCGATCGGCAGGTCGACTTTTTCAAAGAAGGTGACTAACTGTGGGTACTGCGCCTTGAACGGCGCCGACACACCAATCGCCAAGTGTGCAGGCATCGAACGGGTGCCAATGGGGTGCGGGTTGTTGGCGTCGGCCAGGGTTTTCCAGGCGTCGGCGTTGAACGGCGGTTCTTCGAGCTTGATCAGCTTGAAGCGGCCCAGCAGTGGCGTCGGCGACCAGTAGTAGAACAACACCGGTTTGCCACGGCGGATCGAGGAGGCCACTTCAGCATCCAGCGCCGCGCCGGAACCGGTGCGGAAGTTGACGAAGGTATCGGTCAGGCCATAGGCCTTGAGCTTCTGGCTGTTGACGATTTCCGAGGTCCAGCCGGTGGGGCTGTTGAGGAAGCGGCCTTTGCTCGGGTCTTCAGGGTCGCGAAATACGTCCTTGTAGCGCGCCAGGTCAGCCACTGACTTAAGCTGCGGCGCCAGCGGTTTGATGCCGCGTTCGGCCTCACCCTTGATCACGTATTCGGGCACCCACCAGCCTTCGGTGGCACCTTTGACCGTGTCGCCCAGGCCGAACACTTTGCCTTCGGCCTCGGCCTTGACCCACGCCGGACTGCGCCCGGCCCATTCTTCGCCGATCACCTGAATGTCGTCCTTGGCCAGGGCGGCTTCCAGGCTCACGGTGCTGCCTGGCAAGGTGTCGGTGGGCAGGCCGTAACCTTTCTCGACGATCAGGCGCAGCACTTCGGTGATCAGGCTGCCGCTTTCCCAGGTGATGTCGCCGAAGTGGATGGGTTTGATGGCCTCGGCGGCCTGGGTTGGCTGCGTCAGGACAGCGAGAGCCAGCAGCGAGCCACCGAGCAGGTTTTTAATTGTTTTCATGCAGAACCTCATTTTCCGGAACACAGGAGATCAACGGTGGGAGCTGGCTTGCCTGCGATGGCGATGGTGGCTTCAACATCGCTATCGCAGGCAAGCCAGCTCCCACACTGGATCGGTGTGCCACTCAAGTTGTTTAAAAGTCATAACTGAGCCGCGTGTAGCTGTATGGCTGGCCGGGCGTCTGGCGCAGGCAACGGTTGAGGGCGCGGGCCATGTAGCCGCTGACCGAGCGTTGGGAAATCCCCAATTTGGCGGCGATCTCGGGATACGTCAGGCCATTGAGCTGCGAAAGCAAAAAGGTCGCCCTGACCTTGGCCGGCAAGCCGTCGAGCAATTGGTCGAGGGCCTGCAGGGCTTCGAGCATTTGCGCGAGGTCTTCAGGCGACGGTGCGTTGCAGGTTTCGTCGTTGTCCAGGGCGCCGAGATAAGCGCGTTCCAGGTCACGGCGACGCCACAGTTGGTACATCAAACGCTGAGCGATGGTGGTGAGCAAGGCGCGGGGCTGACGAATCGGCAGCACGCCGGGCGAACTCAGCAGTTGGACGAAGGTGTCGGCGGCGATGTCTTCGGCGTGTGCGCGGGAATCGAGGTGGCGGTGCAAACGGCTGCACAGCCAGTCGTAATGACTGCGGAACAATCCGCCCACGTAATCGCTGTGAGAAGTGTCGGCGCCGGACATAGTGGCTCCATCTGAGAAGGTTGCGCGTTATGTCCGGTGTTCCGGTGGAGCGATCCTAGCAAGGCCGCTTATTCTTTAATAATATTTAAAATTCATTCTTATATAACCGATCGTTCGCACGATCAGCGTAGGTGCGGGTAGCCGGCAGTGGCGGCGGCTTGTTGATAGTTCAGCAGGACTTGATAGTCGTCTTCGCTGGCAGGCAGAACTGCCTGGATGCCCAGGGTTGCGACCACGTGCGGTAAATCCTGCAACGCCTGATTCATCACCTCACGAATGTGCGCCACTTGCTCATCGCTCAAGTGCAGCGGGCCGATAAAGGGCAAGGTCGGGCTCGGTGCGCTGCGGGTGACGGTGCGCAGCCCCGCCACTTCTTCGGGGGCGAAACGGGCGAGGTAGTCGTAGGTCACGCTGTCGACGGCGGCAAGGTCGGCGCGGCCTTCGCGCAGCCAGCGCAGGCTTTCGCGGTGGGCGCCGCTGATGCCGACGCTGGCGAAGAAACGGCCGTCGCGTTGCAGCGGGGCCAGGCGTTCACGCAGCAGGTTCATGCCGCTGTTGGAGTCGTGGCCGTTGATCACGCCGCGACTGTCGTAGAAGTCCGCCAGTTCGTTAAGCGAGCTGTCCTCGCGGGTCAGCAGCAGGCTGCAATGTTCGCCCTGGCTGCTGTGGGCCAGCTCATAGCGCGGGCGGCCGATCACGCGCACTTTGCCGCGCAGTTGGGTCATCAGCGGGTAGCCACAGGTTTGCGTCACCAGCAGCTCGGGCGCGAGCCACAGGCCGTGCAGGTCGAGGTGGTCAGCGTTACGGCGCGTCAGGTTCAGGCGCTCAAAAATACGCGTCAGCCACGCTTGGTTGGCCTGTTGCACCGCTGCGGGCGCGACGTACATCCGCAGCTCGGCGTAGTGGTCACTCATGGTCGTCTCTCACGCAAAAGGGTGCCTTGGGCTGTCGATGGCCTTGAGGCCGTGGCGGCTGATCAACTGGCCATAACCCTGCACCAGAAAGCCGCCACTGCGCGCGACCCATTGTTCACGTCGCGCCCGGTAGACCGTTGGCAGCAGATACCAGGGCAACTTGGGCAAGTCGTGGTGCACCAGGTGCAGGTTGTTATTGAGGAACAGCCAGGTCCACGGCCAGGACGCTTCGTTGAGCACCGTACGCTGTTCCGGCTGCGGGTGCGGGCGGTGTTCATAGTAGGAACGGATCGACGCCAGGGACAAGGCTGGCGCGGTCACCAGCAGCAGGTAATGCCATACCGGGATGGCGCTGGAGTGGGCGATAACGCCGAGCATCAGGATTGTCACGCCGCCGTGGGCCAGCCACATTGGCCACACCTGGGGCAGGAATCGGAGTTGATGACGCGCCAATCGGGCGATGGCCAGCGGCGATGCCAGCAGAAAACGCCCCAGTAGGGTTTTGGTCAGCCAGTGAACGCCGCGCTTGAGCAACGAGCTGTTATCCCACTGGTGTTGATTGAGGTAGCGGCTTTCCGGGTCGATGCCCGGCAGGGTCAGGTCTTCGTCGTTATGGTGCAACAGGTGACTGTCGCGGTACAGCGTGTAGGGATACCACACGGCAAACGGCGCGTAGCCGAGCAGTTTGTTGATCAGGGGCGAACGGGTGGGATGGCCATGCAGCAATTCGTGTTGCACCGACAGCCAGAGTGTCACCAACGGGATCAGCAACACCGTGCTCAGCCACAGGCCCAGCCAGTGGCTGGCGAGGATCACGGCGAACCAGCCGGTATATACGCCGATCAGCAACAGCCAGGTCGGCCATTCGGTGACTGCGGTAAAACTGCGTGCCAGGGCTTCGATTTCCCGGCGTTGGGTCAGATCAAGGTAGTTGGCCATCGGTAGCTCAGAGCAGGTGTTTCCTGCTCTGTGCAGTGAGGCGCAAAAATCTTGCAGATCGTTTGGTTCTAAGCTTGTAACTCAGTGACCGAACAGGCCGGTTTCAGTCTTTTTGGCTTTTTTGTCGGCGCGTTTTTCATCGGCGGTCTTTGCCGGCTTTTTCTTCGCGGCTTTCTTTGAATCCATACCTTTGGCCATGATGCATGCTCCACGTGAAGGGGATGTAACACTGGGTATACCACCTATTGCCCGGCAGAAGGCGCTTATAATCGGCGGCCCTTGATTACGTTGCTCAAACACCATGCCCGAACTGCACATCCAACTGCTGGCAGAGCCACTGTGGCCGCTGCTGAACAAGTTTTACCGCCGCCATAATTCGCCGATGAAGGCCCTCAAGGGCGGCCGCTTGTGGGTGGCGCGTGACAGCGAGATTGTCGCCGGGTTGTGCCTTACGCCTGTGGTGGGAGGGCAATGGCTGACCGGCGTGTTTGTTGACCCGGCCTATCGCGGCCACGGGCTGGCGGCGCGGTTGATTGCTGCGGCAGTGGCCGATGTGGAAGGCACGGTGTGGTTGCTGTGTCATCCGCAGCTGGAAGGGCTCTATCAACGTATGGGTTTCACCCAGGAAACCACCCTGCCCCAATCGCTGGGTGAGCGCCTGGCGCGCTACAAACGCAACAAGCCAATGATCGCCATGGGCTTAGACCTTTTAGTGAGGTCCACTGCGGATAATGTGTGATCGGCCCGTGCAAGGCCCGTGCTAGCCTCGACAGCACAGTGGCCCCTTACAGGATGATCATGAAAACCACGCTTGCAGCGCTGTCTCTTACCGCCCTCCTCGCTCCGGCTTTAAGCCAGGCAGCGAATGCGCCGATTACCGCCGAGCAATACGCCAGCGTGCTGGCCGGCAGTTGGCGCGACCCGGCCAATAGCGCGCGTGACGGTTACCGCCACCCGCAGCAAACCCTGGAGTTCTTCGGCCTGAGCGCCACACAGAGCGTGATCGAAATCACCCCGGGTGGCGGTTGGTTCAGCGAAATTCTCGCGCCGCTGCTCAAGGACCACGGGCATTACATCGCCGCCGTGCAAGCTGCCAGCAGCAGTGCTTATGCTGCGACGTCCGAACAGAACCTGAAAAACAAATTCGCCGCCGACCCTGCGCGCTATGCCAAGGCCGAAGTCGTCGAGTTCAACCCCAAGGCCCCGGTGCTCGGCAAACCGGCTTCGGTGGACGCCGTGCTGACCTTTCGCAATGTGCATAACTGGGTAGACGCAGGCACCGCGCCAGCGACCTTCAGCGCGTTCTACACCGTGCTCAAACCAGGCGGTGTGCTGGGCGTGGAAGATCACCGGGCCAAAGACGGCGCGGACCTGGAAGCGATCAAGGACAGCGGCTACCTGACCACGGCGCAAGTGGTGAAGCTGGCGACGGACGCCGGGTTCAAGCTGGCCGGGCAGAGCGAGGTGAATGCCAACCCCAAGGACACCAAGGACTACCCGGGCGGCGTATGGACATTGCCGCCGTCGTTGCGGTATGGGGAGCAGGATAAGGCCAGGTATCTGGCGATTGGCGAGTCGGATCGGATGACGTTGCGGTTCGTTAAACCCGCCCGATAACTCTGTTTGGAATGCATTCCAAATGTGGGAGCTGGCTTGTGTGGGAGCTGGCTTGCCTGCGATGCAGGCACCTCGGTTTATCAGTGTCACCGAGGCGATGCTATCGCAGGCAAGCCAGCTCCCACATAAGCGCGCTCCGACATTTAGATATGAGCGTTCCTAAGGGTTACTCGTCAGCGTTTGGATCCATATCCGGGAACATCACTTCGATAAACCCGAACTTGCTGAAGTTGGTAATCCGCGAGGGATACAGCCGGCCGATCAGGTGATCGCATTCATGCTGCACCACCCGTGCATGGAAGCCGTCGGCAACGCGCACGATCGGCTCGCCCTTGGGATCGAAACCCTCGTAGCGAATCTGCTGGTAACGATCCACCGCGCCACGCAGGCCGGGCACCGACAGGCAACCTTCGTAACCTTCTTCGAGCACCGGGCTGAGCGGCGTGATCAGCGGGTTGATCAGGATGGTCTGCGGCACCGGCGGCGCATCCGGGTAGCGTTCGCTGGCCTCGAAACCAAAGATAACAAGCTGCAGGTCCACACCAATCTGCGGCGCGGCCAGGCCGACACCGCCGACGTGTTCCATGGTCTGGAACATGTCATCAATCAACTGCCACAGCTCAGGGCTGTCGAACATTTCCGGCGGAACCGGTGGCGCGATGCGCAGCAGGCGCTCGTCGCCCATTTTCAGGATTTCACGGATCATCGATCAGACTTCATCGGTAGTGGGCTTGGAGTGGTCCCGGCCCAGGCCTGAGACGTGCTGTTTTTCATTCGTGTGGCTGTCTTCATCAAATTCCTTTTCACCTGGGTCCTTGCCTTCGGCCGACATGTGCTCGATCACGGCATTCATCTCCGCGCCGAGCAACAACACAGCGGCGGAAATATAGAAGTACAGAAGCAGGACGATGATCGCACCGATACTGCCATACATCGCGTTGTAGTCAGCAAAGGTTTTGACGTAATAACCAAAGCCCAGCGAGGCGATGATCCACACCACCACGGCCAGCACTGAGCCTGGGGTGATAAAGCGGAATTTTTGCTCAACATCGGGCATCACGTAGTACATGAGGGCCACGGCGAACATCAGCAGAATCACGATCAAGGGCCAGCGCAGGATGGTCCATAAGGTGACCACGAATTCCTGCATGCCGATCTGCCCGGCGAGCCATTCCATGACTTGCGGGCCGAGCACCATCAGTGCGGCAGCAGCGAGCAACATGCCGGCGATGCCGACGGTGTAGAAAATCGACAGCGGGAAGCGCTTCCAGATCGGCCGGCCTTCGACCACGTCATAGGCGGCGTTCATCGCGCTCATCATCAGGCGCACGCCGGCCGAGGCGGTCCACAGCGCGATCACGATACCCACCGAGAGCAAACCGCCCTTGGACTGCTGCAACTGGTCGATCACCGGGTTGACCTGCTCCAGCGCCTGGGGCGGCAACACCAGTTCCGACTGCATGCGCAGCCAGGTGAAAAAGTCCGGCAGGTGCAGGAAGCCGATCAGGGCAATGAGGAACAGCAGGAAGGGAAACAGCGAGAACAGCATCTGGTAGGCCAGTGCCGAGGCGTAGGTGGGCATTTCGTCATCGACGAATTCCTTGACGGTGCGCAGCAGCACTTTGTGGAGCTTGAGGCCGTCTAGTACCGGAAAAATCATAGCGTCTCCTTTCGCCGCAAAAGGGTGAGGTCGTGGGCGACTCAGGGGCCGTTTTCTACATCAAAGTAGCCCATTTGGCGACTTTGAAACAATTTCCAAACTTTAGTTGCACGCTTCACATAAAAACGGCCATCCGTAGATGGCCGTCGGGCTGCATGAATCCAGCCGGCGATTCAGTGTTACTTGACGGCTTTTTTTACCGCATCTTTGGTGTCGCCGACGGCTTTTTCGACCTGACCTTTCTTCTCCTGCAAAACGCCTTCAGCGTGCAGCTTGTCACTGCCGGTGACTTTGCCGACACCTTGCTTGATGTTGCCGACAAGTTCATCTTTCAAACCTTTTGCCTTATCCGATGTGCTGCTCATGGTATTTCTCCGAAAGAACAATCAAGGGTTTTGGTCATTACCTAAAGATTGACCCGAGGCCGTTCGGCAGAGTTTCAATTATTTTCAGCGCGCATTTCATCGCCGGCGACAGGTTTGGCTTTATGTTTTGCCGCCAACCCACGAGAATGCCCGGCACATTCAGGCTATAACGCTGAATAACAGATCCCGTAGGAAGGTTATGAAACTCAATAAAGCACAGGCCATCGCCCGCAGAAACCAGGAACTGGGCGGTGCCGTACTCGGCGTCAACAACTGCCACTTCACCGACCTGGACAGCAAACGCAACATCTGGTGGTTCGACCTGCCGCTGGTGCGCATTGGTGTGGGCCAGTACGAGTGGGTTCACTTGTTGATGCACAACGCCGAGACTGACCAGTTGCTGCACCTGAAAGTGCCGACGGCGTTCCTGCGCGAACACATCGAAGGGCTGGTGGTGCGCAACGCAGGCAAGCGCAAGCCGGAGATTACCCTGGAGCTGAGCGCGGATAAGGATTCGTTCTTGAAGGATGTGCGCCCGGCAGGTGCTGGCGTGGGCTTCGCGCAGTTCGCCTTGTAACAACTCGATTAAAACATGTGGGAGCTGGCTTGCCTGCGATGGCGGTATACCCGTCACAGTTGGGCTAGCTGATCCACCGCTATCGCAGGCAAGCCAGCTCCCACCTTGGACTGCATTCCAGTTCGGGCCAAAAAAAACCCCGCATCAGCGGGGTTTTTTATCGGTTACTTTTTAAGGCCGAGCTTCTTCAGCTCTTCATCGCGCAACTCACGGCGCAGGATCTTGCCCACGTTGGTGGTCGGCAATGCATCACGGAACTCCACGGCCCTGGGCACCTTATAGCCGGTGACGTTGGCGCGCATGTGTTCCATCACCTGGTCCTTGGTCAGGGTCGCCCCTGGCTTGACCACAATAAAGATCTTGATGTGCTCACCGGATTTTTCATCCGGCACGCCGATGGCTGCACATTGCAGCACGCCCGGCAGGCTTGTCAGCACGTCTTCCAGTTCGTTGGGGTAGACGTTGAAACCGGAGACCAGAATCATGTCTTTCTTGCGGTCGACAATGCGGATGTAGCCGTCTTGCTGGATGATCGCGATGTCACCGGTCTTCAACCAGCCTTCGTTGTCGAGCATTTCGGCGGTGGAGTCGTCGCGCAACCAGTAGCCCTTCATCACCTGCGGGCCTTTCACACACAGCTCGCCGGTTTCGCCCAGCGCCAACTCGGTGCCGTCGTCGGCGATGACTTTGCACAGGGTGGAAGGCACCGGAATGCCGATGGTGCCGATCTGGATATGCTGGATCGGGTTGACGGTGGCCACCGGGCTGGTTTCGGTCATGCCGTAACCTTCACAGATGCCACAGCCGGTCACGGCTTTCCAGCGCTCAGCCGCAGCCAGTTGCAGGGCCATGCCGCCCGACAAGGTCACTTTGAGTGCGGAGAAGTCCAGCTTGCGGAACGCCTCGTTATTGCACAGCGCCACGAACAGCGTGTTCAAGCCGACAAAGCCGCTGAACTTCCACTTCGACAGTTCCTTGACCATCGCCGGCAGGTCGCGCGGGTTGCTGATCAGGATGTTGTGGTTGCCGATCAGCATCATCGCCATGCAATGAAAGGTGAACGCATAGATGTGGTACAGCGGCAGCGGTGTGATCAGGATCTCGCAGCCTTCGTTGAGGTTGGAGCCCATCAGCGCCTTGCACTGCAACATGTTGGCGACAAGGTTGCGGTGGGTGAGCATCGCGCCCTTGGCCACGCCGGTGGTGCCACCGGTGTATTGCAGCACAGCCACATCGCCGCTGGCCGGGCTGGCGTCGTTAACCGGTTGGCCGTGCCCCTTGGCCAGCACGTCGTTGAACTTGATCGCCTTGGGCAAGTGATAGGCCGGGACCATTTTCTTCACGTACTTGATGACGCTGTTGATCAGCAGGCGCTTGAACGGCGACAGCAAGTCAGCGACTTCGGTGACGATCACGTGCTTGACGGCAGTCTTGGGCACGACTTTTTCAGCCAGGTGCGCCATGTTTGCCAGGCAGACCAGGGCCTTGGCCCCGGAATCATTGAATTGGTGTTCCATTTCCCGCGCGGTGTACAGCGGGTTGGTGTTGACCACGATCAGCCCGGCACGGATGGCACCGAACACGGCCACCGGGTATTGCAGGACGTTGGGCAGTTGCACGGCGATTCGATCGCCGGGCTTCAAATCGGTATGCTGTTGCAGGTAGGCGGCGAAGGCGCCGGACAATTCGTACAGTTCACCGTAGGTGATGGTCTTGCCCAGGTTGCTGAAAGCCGGTTTGTCGGCGAAGCGCTGGCAGGACTGTTTCAGTACCGCCTGAATATTCTGATACTCGTCTGGATTGATGTCTGCAGCAATCCCGGCGGGGTACTTATCCTTCCAAAAGTCTTCGTTCATGGAAGCCCACTCCTCAGCGACGCGAATTCATCATCGCATTTGATGCGATTATTATTGGTGTATGTTTTTTTAGGTGAATCTGGCGCTTTCAAGCAGGCCGAGAAGTCACAAAGCGCGCCGAGAGTAGCAGCTTTGCCAAGGGCCGCCTAGAGCCAAAAGAAGGCCCCACAGTCATAAACATGACTCAAGAATATCTAATGGTCATTTTTAGAGCAAAGATTCTATAAGCCAGGAAATCGCTCTGGAATGGGCTTTACGGAGCGATAAATAGCAATGTGGGAGCTGGCTTGCCTGCGATAGCGGTGAATCAGTCGATAAATCGGGTGACTGATATATCGCTATCGCAGGCAAGCCAGCTCCCACATTTTTTATTGCATTTCACATCAGGCGATGTCGCGCAGCTCCCTGCGCAAAATCTTGCCCACCGGCGTCATCGGCAACGACTCACGCAACACAATGTGCTTGGGCACCTTGTACCCGGTGAAGTTGGTCTTGCAGTACGCCTTCAACTCATCAACGCTCACACCTTGGGCGCGCGCCACCACAAACAGCTTCACCGCCTCGCCGGTGCGTTCGTCCGGTACGCCGATCACCGCGCAGTTGGCCACTGCTGGATGCGCCATCACCACGTCTTCGATCTCGTTGGGATACACATTGAAGCCCGAGACGATGATCAGGTCTTTCTTGCGATCGACGATGCTGACAAAACCATCGGTGTCGATCACCGCAATATCACCGGTTTTGAGCCAACCTTCGGCGTCCAGGGTCTCGGCGGTGGCCACGGGTTGCTGCCAGTAACCCTTCATCACCTGCGGGCCTTTGATGCACAGCTCGCCGCGCTCGCCCAGGGGCAGCTCGCGGCCTTCATCATCAATCACTTTCATCGCCGTGCCCGGCACCGGAATGCCCACGGTGCCCAGCCGCGACTGGCTGCCGTAGGGGTTGGTGCTGGCCACCGGCGAGGTTTCGGTGAGGCCGTAACCTTCGCCGATGGAGCAACCGGTGAGTGCCTTCCAGCGCTCGGCGGTGGCCTTGACCAGCGCAGTGCCACCCGAATTGGTGATCTTGAGATGGGAGAAATCCAGGGTCTTGAAGTCGGGGTGATCCATGAGCGCCACGAACAGCGTGTTCAACCCGAGCAAGCAGGAGAACCGCCACTTTTTCAGCTCCTTGATAAACCCGCCGATGTCACGCGGGTTGGTGATCAGCACGTTGTGGTTGCCGGTCACCATCATGCACATGCAGTTCGCGGTAAAAGCATAGATGTGGTACAGCGGCAGCGGCGCAATCATCACCTCCTGCCCTTCTTTCACCAGCGGCTGGCCGTCATCGGTGACCTGGGACATGCACGCCCGCGCCTGCTGCATATTCGCCACCAGGTTGCCGTGGGTGAGCATCGCGCCCTTGGCCAGGCCGGTGGTGCCGCCGGTGTATTGCAGCACGGCGATATCATCCAGCGTCATCGGGTGGCGAACCACCGCCTGGCCCGCGCCCATGCGCAAGGCGCGCTTGAACGACACCGCACGTGGCAGGCTGTAGGCCGGGACCATTTTCTTGACCTTGTCGACCACGGTGTTGACCAGCCAGCCTTTGGCGGCGGGCATGAAGTCGCCCATCCTGGCTTCGATCAGGTAGTCGATCTCGGTGTCGGTGCACACGTCCTGCACCCGCGAACCGAACAGGTTGAGATAGACCAGCGCGCGCACGCCGGCATCCTTGAACTGGTGGCGCATCTCACGCGGGGTGTACAGCGGGTTGGTGTTGACCACGATCAACCCGGCGCGCAGCGCGCCGAACACCGCAATCGGGTAATGCAGCACGTTGGGCATCTGCACCGCGATGCGCTCGCCAGGCTTGAGGTCGGTGTGGTTTTGCAGGTAGCCGGCGAACGCGGCACTCTGGCGCTCAAGCTCGGCGTAGGTCAGGGTGATGCCCATGTTGCTGAACGCCGGACGGTCGGCAAAGGCCTTGCAGGAGCGTTCAAAGACTTCGATCACCGATTTGTAGGTAGTGAGGTCGATATCATTGGGAACGCCCGCCGCGCGTTTGTCATTCCAGAAATCAGGTTGCATTATTCTTGTCCTCGTACCTGAGTGTGTCCGGCCGCTTTCTCATTGGTATAAAAAGCGGAGCTTTGGGGACGTTAGCAGCTATGGCCAAACAGGCAAATACGCGCAACTGTGTCATTTATTGTATGAATCTTGCCCCTAACGTGTAGGCAGATACACCAGCCCCGGCCAGATGAGCTATACACTGCAACGACCCTGAGCAAAGGAAGCGCTATGAATCACAGCACCTTCTGGCTGACCGCGAATGACCGCAGCCGTCTGTACGTCAATCAATGGCTGCCGGACGGGCCCGCCAAGGCCATGATCATGCTGTCCCACGGCATGGCCGAACACAGCGGGCGCTATGCACGCCTGGCCGAAGCGCTGTGCGCAGCCGGCTACGGCCTGTACGCGCCGGACCAGCGTGGCCATGGCCGCACCGCCGATGAAGGCACGCTGGGCCTGTACGCCGAAAAGGATGGCTGGAATAAAGTGGTGGGCGACCTCGCCAGCCTCAACCAGCACATCGGCCAGCAGCAACCGGGCCTGCCGATCATCTTGCTGGGCCACAGCATGGGCAGCTATATCGCCCAGGCGTACCTGTTGCACCATAGCGCGAGCCTGAATGGGGCGATTCTCAGCGGTTCGAATTACCAGCCGGTGGCGCTGTACCGCGCCGCCGGCGTCATTGCCCGACTGGAGCGCGCACGCCAAGGCCTGCGCGGGCGCAGTGCATTGATCGACTTTTTGTCGTTCGGCTCATTCAACAAGGCATTCAAGCCCAACCGCACCGCGTTTGACTGGCTAAGCCGCGACCCGCTGGAGGTGGACAAGTACATCAATGACCCGCTGTGCGGCTTTCGCTGCACCAACCAGTTGTGGATCGACTTGCTCGGCGGCTTGCAGCAAATCAGCAAAGCGTCCAACCTCGCACAGATCGATCCGGGCCTGCCAATTATGATAATGGGCGGCGAATGTGATCCGGTAAGTGAAGGCAAACGTCTCAAAAGCCTGGCCCATGCCCTGCGTGAGGCTGGTTGCCAGAACCTGCAATTGAATATCTACCCGCAGGCGCGTCATGAAGTGTTCAACGAAACCAACCGCGATGACGTGACAGCGGATGTTCTGAAGTGGCTCGACCAGGCCTTGACGTTACGCAGGCCGGCGCGCTGCGAGTAACTTTTTCCTTTAAAATCAATCTATTAAATTACCGATTAGCCACAGGATGCACCTTTAGATGACCCAGGTTACCAACACCCCATACGAAGCCCTCGAAGTCGGCCAGACCGCCAGCTACAGCAAGACCGTCGAAGAGCGCGATATCCAGCTGTTCGCGGCGATGTCCGGCGACCACAACCCGGTGCACCTGGATGCCGAGTACGCCAAGGCGACCATGTTCAAGGAGCGTATCGCCCACGGCATGTTCAGCGGCGCGTTGATCAGTGCAGCGGTAGCGTGCGAGCTGCCTGGGCCGGGCACTATCTACATCGGCCAGCAGATGAGCTTCCAGAAGCCGGTAAAAATCGGCGACACCTTGACCGTGCGCCTGGAGATCCTGGAGAAGTTGCCCAAGTTTCGTGTGCGCATCGCCACGCGCGTCTTCAACCAGCGCGATGAGCTGGTGGTGGACGGTGAGGCTGAAATTCTTGCGCCGCGCAAGCAACAGGTTGTTACGTTGACTGAGCTGCCGCCGATCAGCATTGGCTGATAGAAATCTCAAAATCAATACAAAGCAAATGTGGGAGCTGGCTAGCCTGCGATACACACCTCGGCGTATCAGTTACACCGGGGTGATGCTATCGCAGGCAAGCCAGCTCCCACATTCAGTTACAGCTTAGGCAGTTACAACACAGGGCTTACGAGTTAGCGCGAGCCTGGTTACGCAGGGCTTTCACCTGGTCGTGGTTACGTTGTGCGCCGTGGAACTGACGCTCAACCAGGTCACGAATACCCAGCAGGTTGTGCTTGTTGATTTTCTCGATCGCTTCCTTGTAAGCCTTCAGGGCGTGGTCTTCACCGCGCTCGGCTTCGTTCAGTACTGCCTCTTCATCTTTACCGGTGACCAGCGACTTCACGTCGACCCAGCCACGGTGCAGAGCGCCGGCAACCGAACCGGATTCTTCCGGATCGCCACCCAGGGCACGCACGGCGGTTTGCAGCTCGGCTGCGGCAGTGGCGCAATCGGCAGAGCGTTTCTGGAACAGCGCCTTGAGCTCCGGATGCTTGATGTCCTCAGCACAAGTCGCGAAGCCTTTCTGGCCGTCTTTGCTGGTTTCGATCAGGTCGTTGAGTACGGAGATCGATTCTTTGTTGATGTCAGTCATTTTTCAATTCCTTGTGCAGGTTAGAAGGTTGTCTTAATGATTGCAGCGCCCGTGCCAGGTTTTGAAAAATTAATTTATTGATGTATATCAGTTACTTACGAAATATTGAACCATCTGTATGTACGTTATTTGCATGATCTGTCATTTGGCCTTCATGCAGAATGCCTGTATTTTCCAAGGACTCGACGCCAACCCTTGAAGCCCATGAACCCCGAAAAACTCGAATTGCTGATCACCCGCGAAATGCCCTTCGGCAAGTACAAGGGACGCATCATCGCCGACCTGCCCGGCCCCTACCTGAACTGGTTTGCCCGTGAGGGTTTTCCTCACGGCGAGCTGGGCGGTTTGCTCGCTTTGATGCAGGAAATCGACCACAACGGCCTGTCCGAACTGCTGGAGCCGCTGCGCGTAAAACACGGCAAACCTGCCCCCCGTCATTAAAGAGCGCACGTTATGCCAAGGAATGCAGACAACGAACGTCACTGGCACGCCATCGCCCAGCGCTATGAGCTGGAGCCTGGCCCGATCAATCTGGAAAACGGCTACTTCGGGCGCATGAGCCGTGCTGTGCAGGCGCAGTATCTGGAGCATGTGGCCTTTATCAACCGCAGCAACTCGCTGTATGTGCGTCAGCGCTTTGAGCAAGGTGAAAATGTCGAGATCCGTCGGCAACTGGCCGGGCTGATCGATGCGGATCCGGAGGCGATCGCTTTCACCCGCAACGCCACCGAGGCTCTGCAATCGCTGATCCGCAACTACAACGGCCTGCAACCAGGCGATCAGGTGCTGATCAGTGATCTGGAATACGACACGGTCAAAGGTGCCATGCGTTGGTTGGCTGGTGTTCGCGGTGTGGAGGTAGTCGAACTTGCCCACGCCCACCCGGCCAGTTTCGACAGCCTGGTGCAGACCTATCGCGATGCGTTCGTGCAGTACCCGCGCCTCAAGCTGATGGCGCTGACCCATGTCACCCACCGCACCGGCCTGGTGATGCCGGTCGCAGCCATCGCTAAAGCGGCCCGTGAGCATGGCGTGGACGTGATTCTTGATGGCGCCCATGCGTTGGGCCAGATTGACTTCAACCTCGCCGAAATGGGCATTCAGTTCGCCGGGTTCAACCTGCATAAATGGATCGGCGCGCCGCTGACCCTGGGTTTTCTGTACATCGCCCCGGAGCGCCTGGTCGATATCGACCCGGACATGGGTGAGTTTCACTACCCCGCCAGCGACGTGCGTGCGCGCACCTCCTACAGCACGCCGAATTTTCCGGCGTTGATGACCTTGCCGTTGGTGCTGGAGGAACATCGCAACCTCGGCGGCTCGGCGGCCAAGGGTGCGCGCGTCAATTACCTGCGTGATCGCTGGGTCAGCCAGGTGCGCGGGTTGCCGGGGATTGAGGTGCTGACACCGGATGATCCGCGGCTGTATTGCGCGATTACGGCGTTCAAGTTTACTGGGCGGGATCAGACGGCGATGGCGGATCGGTTGCTCAAGGAGTACGACCTGTTTACCACCACGCGCACAGGTGCGGCGTTTGGAACCTGTATTCGGGTGACGCCTGGGCTAGTGACGTCGGCGGCAGACATCGATGTGTTGGTCAACGCAATAACTGAGTTAAGCACGGACTAAAACTGTGGGAGCTGGCTTGCCTGCGATGGCGGTGTATCAGTAGAAACATCCTAACCTGACCCACCGCTATCGCAGGCAAGCCAGCTCCCACAGTTGATCGGAGTTGAATGTGAGTTTTTTGCAGGCAAAAAAAAGCGGTACACCGACCAAGTGCACCGCAAAAATGCCGTTAAGCACAGCAACAACGATTCGGTAAATCAGATCAGTCCAGCAGTGCCAGCGCCTGTGCGGTGACTTCCTGGATACGGGCCCAGTCGCCGTTCTTGACCCATTCAGGGTCCAGCATCCAGCTACCGCCCACGCACATCACGTTTTTCAACGCCATGTAGTTTTTGATGTTGGCCGGGCCAACGCCGCCGGTTGGGCAGAATTTAACTTCGCCGAACGGGCCGCCCAGGGCCTTGATTGCAGCCACGCCGCCGCTGACTTCGGCCGGGAACAGCTTGAAGCGGCGATAACCCAGGCCATAGCCTTCCATGATGCCGGAAGCATTGCTGATGCCAGGCAACAGCGGAATCGGGCTGTGCACCGAGGCTTCCAGCAGGTCACGGGTAATGCCGGGGGTGACGATGAACTGCGAACCGGCAACCTCGGCCGCTTCGAGCATGTGGCGGTCGAGTACGGTGCCGGCACCGGTGCACAGTTCAGGGCGTTGCTCGCGCAGTACCTGAATGGCCTTGAGGCCGAACTCGGAGCGCAGGGTCACTTCCAATGCGGTCAAACCGCCGGCTGCCAGGGCATCGGCCAGCGGCAGGATGTCCTGTTCGCGGGCGATGGTGATCACCGGCAGGATCCGCGCCTTGGCGCAGAGGCTGTCGATCAGGGCAACTTTGTCCGCCATGGACACGGTCGGTTGAGGGCTTTTCATAGCGGCTGATCCTTGGCTCATGGGCACCAGTAAATCTCTAAAGTAGGTTGCAAAAACGCGCGAATCGGCATGGCAGCAACGTCGTCACTGGCCAGCGCGGCGCTCAAGGTGGTCAATTTCGAACTGCCGGAAATCGACAGCACGGTGTAATGGGCCGTGGCCAGCAGCGCGCGACTCATGGTCAGGCGTTGGTGCGGCACAGTCGGCGCCAGCATCGGCCAGCAACGGCGCGTGCCTTCAGGCTTGAGCGCCTCGCCCAGGTTGGGGCTGTTGGGGAACAGCGATGCGGTGTGGCCGTCATCGCCCATGCCGAGTACCAGCACATCGATCGCGGGTAGCTCTGCCAACTGGCGATCGGCCAGTTCGGCGGCGTCTTCCAGGTTCGCGGCAACGTTGTACAGGCTGAGGAACTTGGCCTTGGCCGCCGGGCCCTGGAGCAAATACTTTTTCAACAGGCCGGCATTGCTGTCGGCATGTTCCACCGGCACCCAGCGCTCGTCGGCCAGGGTGATGGTGACCTTGGACCAGTCCAGGCCTTGTTTGGCCAGGTTCTGAAAAAACGCCACGGGGCTGCGGCCACCGGACACGACCAGGGTCGCTTCGCCACGGGCACTGATGGCCGCGCGCAGTTGCTCGGCCACGTCAGTGGCCAGACCATCGGCCAGCAACACCGGCGTGCGGTACTCATGGGCAGTCACGCCCTGAGGCAGTTTCAATTCAGATATCGCCATACCACGACCTCCCATCCCGCGTGATCAGTGCAATTGAGCTCATCGGCCCCCAGGACCCCGCCGCATACGGCTTGGGCGCATCACCGGATTTTTTCCACCCGGCGATCAACTGGTCACACCACTTCCACGCGGCTTCGATTTCATCTTTGCGAACAAACAGGTTCTGATTGCCGCGCATTACTTCCAGCAACAGCCGCTCGTAGGCATCGGGAATCCGTGCACTGCGATAGGTGTCGGAAAAATTCAGTTGCAGCGGGCCGCTGCGCAGTTGCATGCCCTTGTCCAGGCCTTGCTCTTTGGTCATCACGCGCAAGGAAATACCTTCGTCCGGCTGCAGGCGGATGATCAGTTTGTTGCTGATCTGCAGGCGCTGCTCGGGGGCGAAGATATAGTGGGACGGTTCCTTGAAGTGAATGACGATCTGCGACAGCTTTTGCGGCATGCGTTTGCCAGTACGCAGGTAGAACGGCACGCCAGCCCAACGCCAGTTGCGGATATCGGCACGCAGGGCGACGAACGTCTCGGTGTCGCTCTGGGTGTTGGAGTTCTCTTCTTCCAGGTAGCCTGGCACCGGCTTGCCGGCGCTGTAGCCGGCGATGTACTGGCCGCGCACCACTTGGGTGGTCAGGCCTTCCGGGCTGATCGGCGCCAGGGCCTTGAGCACCTTGACCTTCTCGTCACGGATGCTGTCGGCGGACAGGTCGGCCGGTGGGTCCATGGCGATCAGGCACAGCAGCTGCAGCAAGTGATTCTGGATCATGTCACGCAGTTGGCCGGCCTTGTCGAAGTAACCCCAACGGCCTTCGATACCGACCTGCTCGGCCACGGTGATTTCCACGTGGGAAATGTAGTGCTGGTTCCACTGGGTTTCGAACAGGCTGTTGGCGAAACGCAGCGCAATCAGGTTCTGTACGGTTTCTTTGCCCAGGTAGTGGTCGATGCGGTAGGTGCGGTTTTCCGGGAAAAACTGCGCCACGGCGTCGTTGACCTTGCGCGAGGATTCCAGGTCCGAACCGATGGGTTTTTCCAGCACCACGCGGGTGTTGTCCGCCAGGCCGACCTTGGCGAGGTTCTCGCAGATCGCGCCATACACCGCCGCCGGGGTGGCGAAATAGGCGATCAGGCGTTGGTCGCTGCCGACTTTTTCGGCCAGAGCGACGTAGTCATCGGCTTTCATGAAGTCGACGTGCACGTAGGCCAGACGCGCCAGGAAGCGCGCGGCCACAGCTTCGTCGAGTTCCTTGCCGACGTAGTTACGCAGTTCTTTTTCGATATGGGCCAGGTGCTCCTGCTCGGAACCGGCTTCACGGGCCAGGCCCAGGATGCGCGTATCGTCGTGCAGCAGCCCGGCGCCATCGAGTTGGTAGAGGGCAGGAAATAACTTGCGCAGCGCCAGATCACCCAAGGCGCCAAACAGGGCAAAGGTGCAGGGTTCTACGGTTATCGAAGGCATGATGTTTGTTCTTTTATCAAGTTAAGCTACAAATACCTTTTTTCAAGGCATCACTCAAGGAAAAATGTAGTAATAACCACAACATTTTCCCGAAATACGCATTCCGAGTGGTGGTGTTCAGCTACCCTCAGTAGGATAGGCCACCGCAAAGGGCCACTCGTCGATGGGTTACCGCCCTTTATTTGCATCGTCGCCCGAAGGAAAGACTGAATGGACCGCGTGCGAAATCTTCTGGAACAGATCCGGAACCGCCTCGAAGAATTGAACAAGGCCGAGAAAAAAGTCGCCGAGGTCATCCTGCTGAACCCTCAGCAGGCGACCCGCTTCTCGATCGCCGCCCTCGCCCAAGCCGCCTCGGTCAGTGAACCGACGGTCAACCGTTTCTGCCGTTCGTTCGGCGTCAGCGGTTACCCTGAACTTAAATTGCAGCTGGCGCAAAGTCTGGCCAGTGGTGCGGCCTATGTCAGCCGCGCCGTGGAGGCCGATGATAACCCTGAGGCCTACACCCAGAAGATCTTTGGCAGCGCCATTGCCTCCCTGGACAGCGCCTGCCAGGCCCTCGACCCGGCGCTGATCAGCAAGGCCGTGGATTTGTTGATCCAGGCGCGGCAGATCCATTTCTTCGGCCTCGGCGCTTCGGCACCGGTGGCCATGGATGCGCTGCACAAGTTCTTCCGCTTCAACCTGGCCGTGACCGCCCATGCCGACGTGCTGATGCAACGCATGATCGCGTCTGTGGCGCATACGGGCGAGCTGTTTGTGATCATTTCCTACACCGGGCGCACGCGGGAGCTGGTGGAAGTGGCGCGTATCGCCCGCGAAAACGGTGCGTCGGTACTGGGCGTGACTGCCGAGAACTCGCCCTTGGCCAAGGCCAGTACGGTGAGCTTGAACATTCCATTGCCGGAAGACACTGACATCTACATGCCGATGACGTCGCGGATCATTCAGTTAACGGTGCTGGACGTGCTGGCAACCGGCATGACCTTGCGCCGTGGGGTGGATTTCCAGCCGCATCTGCGCAAGATCAAAGAGAGCTTGAATGACAGCCGGTATCCGGTGGGGGATGAGTTTAACTAGCAGCAATCTCCACCAGCAGTACCGACCCTATCGCAGGCAAGCCAGCTCCCACAGTGAACCGAGCTGCCCATTTGGAATGCATTCCCCTGTGGGAGCTGGCTTGCCTGCGATAGCGCCATAAGCTCCACCACTAAACCCCGGCCCGCGCCTGCAAACTCAAATGCGCCCGCTCCCCCGGCGCCAGACTGGCTGCCGCCATCGCCGACTCCACACACACAAACCCCGACGCCTCGTTAAAGCTCACGCCCAACAACGGCCGGCTGCCTGGATGCCACACCACGGTGTCAGCGCTGTCGCCGGTGTCGATGCACAGCTCACGTTGCCAGGCGTGGTCCTTGAGCTGCAGTTCACCCTCATGCTGGAACACCCGCTGGCAGCCGCCATCCACTCGCAGTTCACCTTCCTGCTGGCAAACCTGGCGGCTGAGCTGGTCATAACCTTGCGCGCCATCGAGCCCAGACAGCGCTATCTCGTCGACGTGACCAATACGCCAGTAAGCGTGCAACGCATGGCTCAACTGGCACGGCAATTCGTCCTGGTGCTCGGTGCTCAAGCGCAACTCAAGGGTTTCGCCCAGGTGCGCGTGCAGGTCGACCTGCCAGTCGCACAGCTGCAATTGCCAGTGCAGGCGCACACCGTCATCGTCGGTGCTGCTGTCGAGCAGTTTCCAGTCGATCAGCCGCGCCCAGCCATGGGACGGCCAGGCGTTTTCGCTCGGATGGCGCCCATACCAGGGCCAGCACACCGGCACGCCACCACGGATGGCGCCGACTTGTGGCCACTTGGCTGCGCACCACAGCCAGGGTTTCTGGCCTGTGGGCTGAAAGTGCAGCAATTGCGCACCCTGGCGGCTGAACACCGCCTGGCACAGCGGATGGTCGATCACCAATACATCGCGCATCTGAAAGCGCTCCCAGGCGAACACCGGTTGTTCACGCAGGGATTTGAAAAAGCGTTGCAGCGGATGCTCATGCATGTGCCACGGTCCTGGAGTTCATGGTTGCTCAAGCTTGGTTACCCTGTGGGAGCTGGCTTGCCTGCGATGGCATCGCCTCGGCCATCCAGGCAGACCGCGTCGTTTGCATCGCAGGCAAGCCAGCTCCCACATGGGTAGTGCAGCGCGCCCCAAAAAAAGCGGGTAGCCATGGCTACCCGCAAAATGCGCACAGAGAGAAGGAGCTTATCGCAACAGCGTTAGAACGTAGACTGAATTTTCAGGCCCGCTACCAACGCGTTGTCGACTTTATCGACGCCACCTGGGTGGGTAACGTATTGCAGGTTAGGACGCACGGTCAGCCAGTTGGTGACGTGGAAGCCGTAGTTGATTTCAGTGTTGTACTCGGTGTCACGCAGCGGCGCGTAGCCCACCTGATCGTAGTCGGTGAAACCACCGGCTGCGTTCAGCAACTCTGCGTTTTTCCTCACGTCCTGGTTGACATGGATGCGGGAGAAACCGATACCGACGTCATCTTTTGGACGCGCATCGAACGGGCCTTTGTAGACCAGCATCAACGACTGATAGTTGTCGACGAGGTTGGTGTCCTTGTCGTGGAAGGTGGCGTTGGCCGCGATGTTCAGGCCGCGCGACGCGTCGCCGTTATGGGTGGTAAGTTGCTGCTGCACAACGCCCCAATAGCCGCTTTTGCTGCTACGGGTACGGTAAGCCAAGCCTGAGGTGGCGGCATCGTTGCCGTTAACGTCTTCACGTACGTCGCTGGCATCCGCGGCGCTCTTGTAGTAACCCACGCGGTATTCGCCCGGCAGGCCATTGACCTTCGGCGACCAGACCAACTCCACCGGAATCACGGTGCCCTTGGTGCCGCTGCCGCTGAGTTTGAAGCCATTGCCGTGCTCAAGCTGCGACGGGTTCTGGTTGTACGCACCGATCTGCGCATACAGCTCAGGCGTGATGTTGTACTTCACGCGGATAGCGGCCTGGGCGACCGGCCAGTTGTACCAGGTGTTTACATAGTTACCCACCTGCGAGCCGCAGAACGACAGGTTCTGGAAGTCGCATGGGAAGGTGTTGAAGTCTTCGCCTTCACCGAAGTAACCGAGTTTCACGTCCAGCTTGTTATCGAACATCTGGTGCTGAATCCAGAACTGGGTCAGACGCACCATGTGGCCACGACCATAGACTTCCATCGACGAACTCAGCGTGCCGGCACGCGGGTCACCGATACGGTCGTTGGAGATGTTTTGGCCATTACGGTTGGTCAACTGGATCTTGGCCTGGGTGTTGTCCCAGCCCCACAGCTTTTGCAGATCGAGCGCTACGCCCAACCCAAACTGGTCGGAGTAACGGCCGGTCTTGTCGTCGTTATAGCCGCCGTGCAGGTTGGCGCCCATTTCCCCTACGTAGTCAGCCTTGATGTCGATACCTTGCTCGATCAGCTTGGTACGCTCGCCACCCCAATCGCCGGTCATCCACTTGGAATCGGCGCTGAATGCATCGGCCGCCATCGCATTGGCGGACAATACCAGGGCTGCTGCTGCTGACAGTTGGCAGATCAGCCGAGTGTTGTTGTGTTGCTTTTTCATCCCTACATCCTCGTCTTTATTGTTATTTAACTGTTTTTATCTAACGCGGGTTACTTTTTTTAACCAAAACAACAAGTTATCTGCTTCAGCGGCCTTTGAATTGGGCCACGTTGTCGGCATGCCCGTGTGCAGGCAATGAGGCAGCAGTGCCCAAGCGTTCGCCGGTTTTGGCGTCGAACAGCAATACCTTGGCCGGGTCGAATTGCAGGGTCAGGGTCTCACCGACCTGCGGTGCAACGTCCGGCGCGAGGCGGCAGCAGACTTTGGTGTCGTTGAGTTGCACAAACACCAACGTGTCCGGACCGGTTGGCTCAGTGACCTGGACTTCGGCACGAATGCTCGACGACCCATTCGCTTCACCCGTGGCCAGAACAATTTGCTCCGGGCGCAGACCCAGGATCACATCGCGATCTTCAAGCCCAGCATCACTCATACCCAGCGGCAGCTCGCAACGGGCCTGGCCGCTGTCGAGCAGTGCCACCAGGCGACCGTCCTTGCGTTGCAGGCGCAAAGGTATGAAGTTCATTGGAGGTGAACCGATAAAGCTTGCCACAAACAGGTTGGCCGGGTCGTTATAGATTTCTTTCGGCGTGCCAAATTGTTGAATGATGCCGTCCTTCATCACCGCCACTTTATCGCCCAGGGTCATTGCTTCGATCTGGTCGTGGGTGACGTACACGGTGGTGGTTTTCAGGCGCTGGTGCATCAGTTTCATTTCGGTGCGCATCTCGACACGCAGCTTGGCGTCGAGGTTGGACAGCGGTTCGTCGAACAGGTAGATCTTCGGCCGACGTGCCAGGGCGCGGCCCATGGCCACACGCTGTTGCTGGCCACCGGACAACTGACCTGGCTTGCGGTTAAGCAGGTGCTCGATCTGCAGCAGCTTGGCCACGCGCGCCACTTCGGCGTCGATATCCGCCTGGGGCATCTTGCGGATCTTGAGGCCGAACTCGATGTTCTCGCGCACGCTCATGGTCGGGTACAGCGCGTAGGACTGAAACACCATGGCGATGTCACGGTCCTTGGGGCTCATGCCGCTCACGTCCTGGTCGCCGATCATGATCGCGCCGCCGGTGATGGTCTCAAGGCCGGCGATGCAGTTCATCAGCGTGGATTTACCGCACCCCGAAGGGCCGACCAGAATCAGGAACTCACCCTCTTTGATCGACAGTTCGATGTTCTTCAAGGTGTCGGGCAGGCCGGCGCCATAGGTCTTGTTTACATTGCGAAGTTCGAGCGTAGCCATGATTACCCCTTGACCGCGCCGGCCGTGAGGCCGCGCACGAAATACTTGCCTGCGATCACATAGACCAGCAGGGTCGGCAGCCCGGCGATCATCGCCGCCGCCATATCCACGTTATATTCCTTGGCCCCGGTGCTGGTGTTGACCAGGTTGTTCAGCGCCACCGTAATGGGCTGCGAGTCGCCGCTGGAGAACACCACGCCAAACAGGAAGTCGTTCCAGATCTGGGTGAACTGCCAGATCAGGCAGACCATGATGATCGGCGTCGACATCGGCAGAATGATCAGCCGGAAGATGGTGAAGAAACCTGCACCGTCCAGTCGCGCCGCCTTGATCAGAGCATCCGGAATGCTCACGTAGTAATTACGGAAGAACAGCGTAGTAAACGCCAACCCGTAGACCACGTGCACAAACACCAGGCCCGTGGTGGTACTGGCCAGGCCCATCTTGCCGAGGGTGAACGAGGCCGGCAGCAGCACGGTCTGGAACGGCAGGAAGCAGCCGAACAGCAGCAAGCCGAAGAACAGCTGCGAACCTTTGAAGCGCCAGAACGACAGCACATAGCCGTTCAACGCGCCGATGGCGGTGGAGATCAGTACCGCCGGAACGGTGATCTTGATCGAGTTCCAGAAGTAACCGTCAACGGTGGCCCAGGCCTTGACCCAGCCGATGCCGGTCACGACGGTCGGCCAGCTCAGCAGGTTGCCGGTGCTGATATCTTCGGGGGTTTTGAAGCTGGTCAGCAGCATCACCACCAGCGGCACCAGGTACAGCAGCACGGCGAGGATCAGCACCGCGTAGATCGCGATGCGACTCAGGCTGATGGCAGGTTTGGAGGCGAGACTAGTCATTGCGCTTGGTCCTCAGCTCGGAATACAGGTAAGGCACGATGATCGCGAGGATCGCGCCGAGCATCAGGATTGCACTGGCCGAGCCCATGCCCATCTGGCCACGGCTGAAGGTGAACGAGTACATGAACATCGCAGGCAGGTCGGACGAGTAGCCCGGGCCGCCGGCGGTCATGGCCGCTACCAGGTCGAAGCTCTTGATCGCGATGTGCGCGAGGATCATCACCGCACTGAAGAACACCGGGCGCAGGCTTGGCAGCACCACGCTCCAGTAGATGCGCGGCAGGCTGGCGCCATCGATTTGCGCGGCGCGCACGATCGACTGATCAACGCCACGCAGGCCGGCCAGGAACATCGCCATGATGAAGCCCGAGGCTTGCCACACGGCGGCAATCACCAGGCAGTACACCACGCGGTCGGGGTCGATCAGCCAGTCGAGACGGAAGCCTTCCCAGCCCCAGTCACGCAGAAGTTTGTCCAGGCCCATGCCCGGGTTGAGCAGCCATTTCCAGGCCGTACCCGTCACGATCATCGAGAGCGCCATCGGGTACAGGTAAATGGTGCGGATAAAGCCTTCGCGGCGGATTTTCTGGTCGAGGAAAATCGCCAGTGTCACGCCGATCACCAAGGTGATGCCGATAAACATCCCGCCGAACAGCGCCAGGTTCTTGCTCGCCACCCACCAACGGTCGTTGTCGAACAACCGCGCGTATTGTGCAAGACCAGCCCATTTGTAGCTGGGCAGGAACGTGGACGTGGTGAACGACAGCACGAATGTCCACAGGATGTAGCCGTAGAAGCCCACCAGCACGATGAACATGCTCGGCGCCAGCACCAGCTTAGGGAGCCAGCGCTGCAGCGCATCGAACGGCGAGGCCTTGCTGAACACAGCAACAGAACTCATGGGAAAATCCAGTACAGGGAAAAAGGACTACAGGAGCAAGCCTTGTGAGGGGTCAGGGGGTTTCCCCTCACAAGGACCAGCCGTGCTAACCGTTACTTGGCAGACTTGATCGCAGCGCCGAGTTTCTTGGCGGTGTCGGCCGGGTCGGCTTTCGGGTCGTTGATGTAGTTGGTCACGACATCAAAGAACGCACCTTGTACCGCCAGGGTAGTGGCCATGTTGTGGGCCATACTTGGCTGCAGGCCACCGGTCTTGGCGTCCGCCAGGAAGTCTTTGGCAGCGGTCTGGGCGCAGGAGTCGAAACCGAGCTTGTCCATTTCATTGAGCATGTCGGTACGAACCGGGATCGAGCCTTTGTTGATGCTGAAGACTTTCTGGAAGTTTTCACCCAGTACCACTTTGGCGATGTCCTTCTGACCTTCCTGAGTGCCCTTGTCTTTAACTTTGAACACCGCCAGGGAGTCGATGTTGTAGGTAAAGGCTTTGTCGGTACCTGGGAAAGCTACGCACTCGTAGTCTTTGCCGGCGACTTTCTTGGCGGCAGTCCACTCGGACTTGGCCCAGTCACCCATGATCTGCATGCCGGCCTTGCCGTTGATGACTTTGCCGGCTTCCAGGTTCCAGTCCTGGCCTTTGCCGTCGACGTCCATATAGGTCGCGACCTTTTTAAGCTCAGTCAGGGCCTTGACCATTTGCGGGCCGGTCAGCGCGTCGTTATCCAGGTCAACCAGGGCTTTCTTGTAGCCGTCGGCACCCATCACCGACAGTACGACCGCTTCAAATACGGTGCTGTCCTGCCAAGGCTGGCCACCGTGGGCGAGCGGGATGAAGCCTGCGGCCTTGAGCTTGTCGCCGGCTGCGTAGAATTCTTCGAGGGTGGTCGGGTTCTTGGTGATACCGGCTTTCTTGAAGACTTCCGGATTGATCCACAGCCAGTTTACGCGGTGAATGTTGACCGGCACGGCAACGTAGTTACCTTCGTACTTCACGGTATCGGAGACTTTCTTGTCGAGCAGCGAGTCCCACTTTTCTTCTTTGGCGACGTCTTTAAGCACGTCGGTGTCGAGCAAGCCAGTGGACGCCCATTCCTGAATGTCCGGGCCTTTGATCTGGGCAACGCCTGGCGGGTTGCCAGCGACTGCGCGGCTTTTCAGCACAGTCATTGCTGTGGCGCCACCGCCACCGGCTACGGCGCCGTCTTTCCAGACGAAGCCATCTTTCTCAACTTGAGCCTTCAGTACGTCTACTGCTGCTTTTTCACCGCCTGAGGTCCACCAATGCACAACTTCAACCGTCCCTTTCGAGTCGGCGGCAAATGCACTGAGGGGAAACAACGAGGCAATGGAAATAGCAACGGCGAGGCGATTAATCGCGTTCATCTGAATACCTTTTCTTGTTGTTATGCATGCAAGTCTAGAGCTTGCGCTGCACGGAGTTTAAACATGGATTTTTAGCGCGCAGGTAACAAAGGGACGCACAAATGTCACCACTTGGTGACATAACATCCTTGACCCAATGCGCTGGTCATACTCGGTGACAAGGGTAGTGCAGGCAGTACGACCGCTTGCCAGGCATGGTACAGGTCCGGCTTGCCACCCCAGATCTTGCTGCTGGGCTGGTTGTGCGGACTGAGTTCGTGGTGCCAGCTGCCGTTGATACGGTCGATAAAGTGGCTTTCGCAGAACTCCCAAAAGCGCCGATACCAGGTTTCGTAATGCAGCTCGCCGGTGCGTTTGAGCAAAGCCTGGGCCGCCGCGCTGGCTTCGGCGTGGGTCCAGTGCAGGCGCTCGCGCACCACTGGCTGGTGCTTCCAGTCCAGGGTGTAGACGATGCCGGGAGCGCCGTCCACGGCCCAGGCGTATTCGCAGGCGCTGGCGAACAGGCCGCGGGCGTCGCTCACCAGCCAGTCCGGCGTGGCCAGCCCGGCTTGCAGGCGTGCGGCTTCCAGGTGCAGCACCAAACGTGCCCATTCGAAACCGTGGCCGGGGGTGATGCCATACGGGCGGAAGCCATCGGCAGGGTTGTCTTCGTTGTAGCCGAGCAAGGGTTGCCAGTGCGTGTCGAAATGCTCGATTACCATGAACTGGTTGCCGGCAGCGTGAGTGTGGATAACGCGCTCGACAATGCGCAGCGCGCGGTCCAGCCAGCGTGTTTCACCAGTGACATCGGCCAGTGCCAGGAAGGCTTCGGTGGCGTGCATGTTGCTGTTGGCGCCGCGATAGGCTTCGACGCCGCTCCAGTCCTGGGCGAAGGACTCGAGCATCACGCCCTCCTCCTCGCTCCAGAAGAACTGGTCGATGATATGCACAGCGTCGTTGAGCAGGTTCTGCGCACCGGGTGCGCCGGCCACTACGGCAGAGCTGGCAGCCAGGGCAACGAACGCGTGCAGGTAAGCGGCTTTGCCACGGTTGCCATCCAAGGCGTTGGGCGCGGCGAACCAGCCGCCGTGTTCGCTATCGCGCAAGGGGCCACTGAGGGCGGCAACGCCATGAGCAACCAGGTCGGCATAACCCGGCACCCCCATGGCATGGGCCATGGCAAAGCTGTGGATCATGCGCGCGGTGTTCATGGTTTCGGCGTGGGCGTCGGCCGGCAGTTGGCCTGTATCGTCAAGGTTGCCGAAGCCGTCTGGCAGACGTGAGGCTTTGGCGAACGCCAGCAGGCGTTGGCCTTCGCTGGCGAGCCAGGCGTGATGGGCAGGTGCGTTCAGCCAACTGCTGGCAGGCAGTGGTTGCATGGTCATGGGTAGCCCTTTTTATTTTTTATGGGATGACCGGAGTCTAAACAAGGGCGCGATGGGGGCAAGTAACGAAGGGGATGGGAAATGTCACCACCTGGTGACATTTGATCGTTCCCACGCAGAGCCCGTCGATCGTTCCCACGCTCCGCGTGGGAATGCAGCCCGTGGCGCTCTGCGCCACAGCGGGACGCGGAGCGTCCATGGCGGCATTCCCACGCAGAGCGTGGGAACGATCATTGGGTTATTGGCCCAGTGGGGTGACCCGCGCTGGCGCGTTGAGCTGTTGGTTAAGGTTCTGCACCTGGCTCTGCAACGTGGTGATGTTGCGCGTGGTCTGGATGCGGAACACATCAAACTCTTTATTGGTTGGCGCATCACTATTGGCGGGCTGGTTCTCCTGCGCGCTTTTGAGCACCACCAGGTCCTGTTCCAGGCGGGCGATGGCCGCGCTCGGGTTGCCTTGCTTTTTAAGGGCCGCCACGTCGGCAGACAGATCCTTGACCTCACCCTGCGCCGCCTTAAGTGTGGCCACGGCATCGGTCAGCGCCTGCACCTGGCCTTGCAGCTTGGCATTCGCGCTCGACAGTTCAGTGGTGCTGGCACTCATCTGTGCCAGGCGCTGGTCGAGTTCGGTTGCCTGCCCGGCCACGCCGACTTGCTGCTTGCCTTGCTCCAGCAATTGGGTTTCCAACTGCTTGATCTGCAACTTGAGGGCTTCGCTGCCGTTGTTGACGTTGGCCTCGCTGGCCACCACCTTGCCGGAAATGTCTTGCAGGCGCCCCGCCGCTTCTTCGCTGATGCGTGCAAAGCTTTCCTGGGTGGCGACCAACTGCTGGCCCATCAGGGAAATCTGCTGGAAGCTCCACCAGGCAAGGCCGGCGAAGGCGATCAGCAGCGCGCCGACCAAGGCCCACAGGGGGCCGGCGCTGGCGCTCTTGACCTTGACCACCTTGGTTGTGCGCGAGCGCACGGAGGTGGCGGGAGTCGGCTCGAAATCATCATCGTCCCCGATGTCAGCCCGCAGGCTGGGAACGTTGTCGAAATCGTCTTTGGCATCGTTACGCATGAATCAACCCTGAATCGGTGAGATGGCGACCGGAAAAGCCGAGCGAGCGGAGTATAAACCCCGTTGGCGCCGCATTGATCGACCCGGAAGCCTGAATTCGGTTCCCGATGTGTTGCTGGTTGTGAGCTTATTTCAGCCCCGGCTCCTGAGCTTTCCACCAACTGCAGAACTCATCGAGCGCCGTCCACAGGCTGACCTTGGGCTCGTAGTCGAGATAATGCCTGGCACGGCTGATGTCCAGGGTGAAATCTTTGTTCATGACCTGCATGCCCAGGCGCGACAACGACGGCTCCGGGCGGCCCGGCCACATTGCGCAGAATGCCTCGTTCAACGCCGCCACGCTGTAGGACAAACCGTACGACCGATACCGGGTGACCTGGGGCATGTCCATCTGGCGCATTACATAATTGACCACATCCCACACTGGCACCGGCGCGCCATTACTGATGTTGTAGGCCTTGCCCAACGCCGAGCCGGTGGCGAGCAAGCTGCTGAGCAGTGCCTCATTGAGGTTGTGCACACTGGTGAAGTCGACCTTGTTCAAACCATCACCGACGATAGCCAGGCGGTTCTTGCGCTGCATTTTAAGCAGGCGCGGGAAGATGCTCATGTCGCCGGCCCCGGTGACAAAACGCGGGCGCAGCGCAAGTACTTCGAGGCCGAACTCCTGGGCGCCAAACACCTTCTGCTCCGCCAGGTATTTGGTGGCGGCGTAGGGATGCTTGAAGCGCTTGGGCACTTGCTCCTCGGTCAGCCCCAGGTGGTCGCGGCCATCAAAGTAGATCGACGGCGACGACAAGTGCACCAAGCGCCCGACACGCTCCTTGAGGCAGGCCTCGACGACGTTTTCGGTGACCAGCACATTGCCCTGGTGGAAGTCCTGGTACTTGCCCCACAACCCGACGGCGCCGGCGCAATGCACCACGGCTTCGACATCGCGGCACAGCTCGCGCACCAGGTCGGCATCATTGAGATCACCCTGGATAAACTCGGCGCCGCGCCTTACCAGGTGCTCCACACCTTCGGCACGCCGCCCGTTGACCCGCACGTCCAGGCCCTGCTCCAGGGCGAAACGTGCAAAACGCCCGCCGATGAAGCCGCTTGCGCCGGTGACCAGAATTTTCATTTGTTACCCCATGCTCTTTCGTTTTTCATCGCTGTTGCCTTGACGCACGCCATCAGTCCAACGGCACCAACCATTGGCCACAGGCCTGGGCCAAGTGATCGGTCAGCAGCCCCAACAATTGCCCACCACTGCGCCAATGATGCCAGTACAACGGCACGTCGATGGGCTTATCTGGCAACAACTCGACTAAAGCGCCGCTTTGCAACTGGTCGCGCACCTGTAATTCCGGCACCAGGCCCCAACCCAGTCCGGCTTCGGTCAGGCGAATAAAACCTTCGGAGGACGGGCACAAATGGTGCTCGAAACCGCCGTCCACGCCCAGCGATGCCAGGTAGCGGTGCTGCAGGAAATCGTCCGGGCCGAACACCAGCGCCGGCGTGCGTGCCAACTGATCGGCACGCACGCCCTCGGGAAAATGCCGCGTTATAAATGCAGGGCTGGCCAACGCACGGTAGCGCATGGCACCGAGCAACAGACTGCGCGCCCCGGCCACCGGGCGTTCGCTGGCGCAGATACAGGCCGCCACTTCACCGGCGCGCATGCGCTTGAGGCCCACGGTCTGGTCTTCCACCACCAGGTCCAGCAACAAATGCTGCTCGGCGCAAAAGTCGCTGACGGCCTCGGCCCACCAGGTGGCGAGGCTGTCGGCGTTCAAGGCGATGCGCAGGCGCTCGGGCATGCCCTCCTCGTCCAGCGCTGGCACCTGGCTTTGCAGGTCGCGCTCGAGCAAGCGCACCTGTTGCACATGGTTGAGCAAACGTCGCCCGATGTCGGTGGGTGTAGGTGGCGTGGCCCGCACCAGCACCGGTTGGCCAATACGCGCCTCCAGTAACTTGATGCGCTGGGAAATCGCTGACTGAGAAAGCCCCAGTACCTGCGCGCCACGCTCGAAGCCGGCCTGCTCCACCACCGCCGCCAGGGCGGAAAGCAATTTATAGTCGAACATCAGTTTCTCTAATGAGCGATCAGCAATATTGGTTTTTCTTATACAGCGTGGGCCGGGAGAATGACCAGCATTGCTTCTCTTTATTAAAGGAATCCACACATGGCTGGCGAAACCGCCCTGGCAACCCTGCTGCGCAGCATGAGCCCTCATCTAAACGAAGGCGACTACGTGTTCTGCACTCTGCCCGACTCACGTATCCCGGCAGGTTGCGAGATCATCGGCAGCTTTCGCGAGCAGGAAGGTTTGACCCTGATTGTGGAGCGTGAGCAGGCGGAACACGCCGGGCTGGCCTTCGACTATGTGGCCGCCTGGATCACCCTGAATGTGCATTCGGCCCTTGAAGCCGTGGGCCTGACGGCGGCGTTTGCCAGCGCGCTGGGCAGCGCCGGTATCAGTTGCAACGTGATTGCCGGGTTTTATCACGACCACTTGTTCGTAGGCCGCGCCGATGCCGAGCGGGCCATGGATGTATTGCGCCAACTGGCAGCAAACGCGGAGTAATGGCTATGTGGCAAAGCTACGTAAACGGGCTGCTGGTGGCTCTCGGCCTGATCATGGCGATCGGCACCCAGAACGCGTTTGTATTGGCGCAAAGCCTGCGCCGTGAACATCACTTGCCGGTGGCGGCGCTGTGCATCGTGTGTGATGCAATTCTGGTCGCACTCGGGGTATTTGGCCTGGCTACCGTGCTGGCGCAAAACCCGCTGCTGCTGGCCGTTGCCCGCTGGGGTGGTGCGGCATTCCTGCTGTGGTACGGCACCTTGGCGTTGCGTCGAGCGTGTTCCCGACAAAGCCTGGAACAGGGGGCACACCTCAAGGTGCGTTCATTGCGCGCCGTGTTGCTCAGTGCCTTGGCAGTAACGCTGCTCAATCCCCATGTGTACCTGGACACCGTGCTGCTGATCGGCTCATTGGGCGCGCAACAAACCGAGCCCGGCGCCTATGTGGCCGGCGCTGCCAGCGCCTCGTTCCTGTGGTTCGCCACCCTGGCACTCGGCGCGGCGTGGTTGGCACCTTGGCTGGCGCGCCCGGCGACCTGGCGCCTGCTCGACCTTCTGGTCGCGGTGATGATGTTCAGCGTGGCCTACCAATTGATCAGTGCCGGATGAATATTCCAAAACGCTCTGGAACCTCTATCCCACACAGTTGTTGCGTGGTTTTGCCGCACCCCCGGTGCTATGATCCGGACCCTGCGCCGCAAAGAGTACAAACTCCCCGGCGCTTGTTTGGCCGCCCGTGATCGGCCTTGCGCTCACCGCAACTGACCTGATTAGGAGAATCATCATGGCTTTCGAATTGCCGCCGCTGCCCTACGCACACGATGCCCTGCAGCCGCACATCTCCAAGGAAACCCTGGAGTACCACCACGACAAGCACCACAACACCTATGTCGTGAACCTGAACAACCTGGTGCCTGGCACCGAGTTCGAAGGCAAGACCCTGGAAGAAATCGTCAAGTCTTCTTCGGGCGGCATCTTCAACAACGCCGCTCAGGTCTGGAACCACACTTTCTACTGGAACTGCCTGGCGCCAAACGCCGGTGGCCAACCGACCGGCGCACTGGCTGAAGCCATCAACGCAGCCTTCGGTTCGTTCGACAAGTTCAAGGAAGAGTTCACCAAGACGTCCGTCGGCACCTTCGGTTCCGGTTGGGGCTGGCTGGTGAAAAAAGCTGACGGTTCCCTGGCCCTGGCCAGCACCATCGGCGCCGGCAACCCGCTGACCAGCGGCGACACCCCGCTGCTGACCTGCGACGTGTGGGAACACGCCTACTACATCGACTACCGCAACGTGCGTCCAAAGTATGTGGAAGCGTTCTGGAATCTGGTCAACTGGAAGTTCGTGGCTGAGCAGTTCGAAGGCAAAACCTTTACTGCCTGAGCAACGTTTGCAGTAGAAAGAGCCCGGCAATTGCCGGGCTTTTTTGTGGCCGACGAAAACTGGACGTAATGCAGAATGTGTGGAACTCACCGAGAGGAACAGGCCACCCAGCATGCGAGAGAAATAACTCTCTCATTTTATCCTGTAGGAGAGTCCGCAATGGATCCGTTATCGATGGGTATGTCAGCTGTGTCTTCAGTGTTGCCACTCGCAGGCAAAGGCATGGACCTGGTGAGCAAGGGCATGGACTTGCTGGGCACGCTGGTCAATTCAGCCAGTCAGGCCGCCGGCAGGGCGCAAGGTAAAATCGGCGGTGATGCCCACCAGAAGAACGAACATCAGATCACGTTCAACAACGTAAACGAAAACTCGATCAAATTATCTTAAGCCCGCAACACTCGATGTCGGGATGTCGAAGGCATTCCCTTCCTTTCCTGCGCGGTACCCGAGGGCGATGGATATCATCGCCCTCTTCCTTCCAGACACGCCCTTTACAGCCTCCAGAAGCCTTAGCAGCAATGTCCCTTTGACTGCCATCCCGAGATTGCCAATACTCATGGCATATTGAGGCTACCCGCACGGAACAAGGAATGACCCTTTGAAGCTGGAACTCAAAAACAGCTTGTCGGTGAAGTTGCTACGGGTTGTGCTGCTCTCGGCATTGATCGTGGGCGTGACGCTGAGCGTGGCGCAGATCGTGTTTGATGCCTACAAGACGCGTCAGGCCGTGGCCGGTGACGCGCAGCGGATCCTCGACATGTTTCGCGACCCCTCAACCCAGGCTGTCTACAGCCTGGACCGCGAGATGGGCATGCAGGTGATCGAGGGCCTGTTTCAGGACGACGCCGTGCGCATGGCCTCCATCGGCCACCCCAACGAAACCATGCTGGCGGAAAAAAGCCGCGCCTTGCAGCAATCACCCACCCGCTGGTTGACCGACCTGATTCTTGGCCAGGAACGCACCTTTACGACTGCACTGGTTGGCAAAGGCCCCTATAGCGAGTACTACGGCGACCTGAGCATTACCCTCGACACAGCCACCTACGGCAAAGGTTTTATTGTCAGCTCGGTGATCATCTTTATTTCCGGCGTGCTGCGCGCCCTGGCCATGGGCCTGGTGCTGTACCTGGTGTATCACTGGCTGCTGACCAAGCCGTTGTCGCGGATTATCGAGCACTTGACCTCAATCAACCCCGACCGCCCCAGCGAACACAAGATCCCCCAGCTCAAGGGCCATGAACGCAACGAGCTGGGGCTGTGGATCAACACTGCCAACCAGTTGCTCGAGTCCATCGAGCGCAATACGCACTTGCGGCATGAGGCGGAATCGAGCCTGTTGCGCATGGCCCAGTACGACTTCCTGACCGGGCTGCCGAACCGTCAGAAGCTGCAGGAGCAGTTGGACAAGATCCTCACCGATGCCGGCCGCCGACAGCGCCGGGTGGCGGTGCTGTGCGTGGGGCTGGATGACTTCAAAAGCGTCAACGAACAGTTCACCTACCAGGCCGGCGACAAATTACTGCTGGCCCTGGCCGACCGCCTGCGCGCCCACAGCGGCCGCCTCGGCGCCCTCGCCCGCTTGGGCGGCGACCAGTTTGCACTGGTGCAGGCCGATATCGACCAGCCTTACGAGGCCGCCGAGCTGGCGCAAAGTATCCTCGACGACCTGGAAGCCGAATTCGCCCTCGACCAGGACCAGATTCGCCTGCGCGCCACCATCGGCATCACCCTGTTCCCGGAGGACGGCGACAGCACCGAGAAGCTGCTGCAAAAAGCCGAACAGACCATGACCCTGGCCAAGAGCCGCTCGCGCAACCGCTATCAGTTCTATATCGCCAGTGTCGACAGCGAAATGCGCCGGCGCCGCGAACTGGAAAAAGACCTGCGCGATGCCCTGGGTCGCGAGCAGTTCCACTTGGTCTACCAACCGCAGATCAGCTACCGCGACCACCGTGTGGTGGGCGTAGAGGCGTTGCTTCGCTGGCAGCACCCGGAACACGGCCTGGTGCCGCCGGACTTGTTTATCCCGCTGGCGGAACAGAACGGCACCATTATTCCGATTGGTGAATGGGTGCTGGACCAGGCTTGCCGGCAGTTGCGCGAATGGCATGACCTGGGCTTCACCGAACTGCGCATGGCGGTCAACCTGTCCACCGTGCAGTTGCACCACACCGAGTTGCCACGGGTGGTCAACAACCTGATGCAGATCTATCGCCTGCCGCCACGCAGCCTGGAGCTGGAAGTGACCGAGACCGGCCTGATGGAGGACATCAGCACCGCCGCCCAGCACCTGCTGAGCCTGCGCCGCTCCGGTGCCTTGATCGCGATTGATGACTTCGGCACCGGCTATTCATCCTTGAGCTACCTCAAGAGCCTGCCGCTGGACAAGATCAAGATCGACAAGAGCTTCGTCCAGGACCTGCTGGATGACGACGACGATGCAACCATCGTGCGCGCCATTATCCAACTGGGCAAAAGCCTGGGCATGCAGGTGATTGCCGAAGGCGTGGAAACCGCCGAGCAGGAGGCCTATATCATTTCCGAAGGGTGCCATGAGGGCCAGGGCTACCACTACAGCAAACCGCTGCAGGCCCGTGAGCTGGCGGCGTTTTTGAAACAGTCCGAGCGCAACAACGCGGCGATTCTCTGAACCGACAAATCGATACCAAATATTTCCCTCGCATAAACCTTTACACAAAATGCAAATCTTTCGCATTATGTCGCAGTTTTTGCGCTTCCCCGCGCGCCCTATCAACAACCGAAGCAGGATGTTCGCCATGATTCGTATGCCCCTGGCCACCGCCAGTCTGCTGGCCATTGCCATTTCTCTCGCCGGTTGCGGCGAAGGTAAAGACAAGGCCGCCGCGCCGACCCCGGCAGTCAGCACCACCGCTCCAGCGGCTGCCACGCCTGCCGGCCAGGTCGACGAAGCAGCCGCCAAGGCCGTTGTCGCGCATTACGCCGACATGGTGTTCGCGGTGTACAGCGACGCCGAATCCACCGCGAAGACCCTGCAAACCGCAATCGACACCTTCCTCGCCAACCCGAGCGACGACACCCTGAAAGCAGCCCGCAACGCCTGGGTCGCCGCCCGTGTGCCGTACTTGCAAAGTGAAGTGTTCCGCTTCGGCAACACCATCATCGACGACTGGGAAGGCCAAGTGAACGCCTGGCCCCTGGACGAAGGCCTGATCGACTACGTAGACAAATCCTACGAGCACGCGCTGGGTAACCCGGGCGCCAACGCCAACATCATCGCCAACACAGAGATCCAGGTGGGCGAAGACAAGGTCGACGTCAAGGAAATCACCCCGGAAAAACTCGCCAGCCTCAATGAACTGGGCGGTTCCGAAGCCAACGTCGCCACCGGCTACCACGCCATCGAGTTCCTGCTCTGGGGCCAGGACCTCAACGGCACCGGCCCAGGCGCAGGCAACCGCCCGGCATCCGACTACATGACCGGCGACGGTGCCACCGGCGGTAACAATGAGCGCCGTCGCACTTACCTGCGCGCTGTGACCCAACTGCTGGTCAGCGACCTGGAAGAAATGGTCGGCAACTGGAAACCCAAGGTCGACGACAACTACCGCGCCACTCTGGAAGCAGAACCTGCCACCGACGGCCTGCGCAAAATGCTGTTCGGCATGGGCAGCCTGTCCCTGGGCGAACTGGCCGGTGAGCGCATGAAGGTTTCCCTGGAAGCCAACTCGCCGGAAGACGAACAGGATTGCTTCAGCGACAACACCCACAACTCGCACTTCTACGACGCCAAGGGCATCCGCAACGTCTACCTGGGCGAGTACACCCGCACCGACGGCACCAAAATGACCGGCGCAAGCCTCTCGTCGCTGGTGGCCAAGGCCGATCCAGCCGCCGACTCGGCGCTCAAGGCCGACCTGGCGTCGACCGAAGCGAAGATCCAGGTCATGGTTGACCAGGCCAACGCCGGTGAGCACTACGACCAACTGATCGCGGCCGGTAACGACAAGGGCAACCAGATCGTGCGTGACGCGATTGCGGCACTGGTCAAGCAGACCGGCGCGATCGAAACCGCCGCGGGCAAGCTGGGCATCAGTGATTTGAACCCGGATAACGCTGATCACGAGTTCTGATTGATCCTGCGCTGAATAAGGCGACCTTCGGGTCGCCTTTTTTGTGCGCGTTCCCCCCTTCCCATACCCACTGTGGGAGCTGGCTTGCCTGCGATAGCGATGGGTCTGCTACAGATGGGTGGCTGACAGGTCGCCATCGCAGGCAAGCCAGCTCACACAGTCGAACTGCTTCGCCTCGTACACCCCGGTTTACAAGACCCGCACCGCAGGTAGAATGGCGCCACTCTCTCAAACCCGAGCTTTCTTCATGGCGTTGCCGACCCTGCGTATCATCGGTTTCATCATCGGCATCTTCCTGATCACCCTCGCGATCGCCATGGTCATCCCGATGGCCACCCTGGTGATCTTCGAACGCACCAGCGACCTGCCCTCGTTCCTGTGGGCCAGCATGATCACCTTCCTTGCGGGTTTGGCCCTGGTTATCCCCGGCCGCCCCGAACACGTGCACCTGCGCCCCCGGGACATGTACCTGCTGACCGTCACCAGCTGGCTGGTGGTGTGCATCTTCGCCGCGCTGCCGTTTCTGCTGACCCAGCACATCAGCTACACCGATTCGTTCTTTGAAAGCATGTCGGGCATCACCGCCACCGGCTCCACCGTCCTGAGCGGTTTGGACAGCATGTCCCCTGGCATCCTGATGTGGCGTTCAATGTTGCACTGGCTGGGCGGCATCGGCTTTATCGGCATGGCGGTGGCGATCCTGCCGCTGCTGCGCATTGGTGGCATGCGCCTGTTCCAGACCGAATCCTCGGACCGCTCAGAAAAAGTCATGCCGCGCTCGCACATGGTGGCGCGCCTGATCGTGGCAGCGTATGTGGGCATCACCATCCTGGGCAGTCTGGCGTTCTGGTGGGCCGGCATGGGCTTGTTTGATGCGATCAACCACGCGATGTCAGCAATTTCCACCGGCGGGTTTTCCACCTCCGATGAATCCCTGGCCCACTGGAAACAACCGGCGGTGCACTGGGTAGCGGTGGTGGTGATGATCCTCGGCAGCTTGCCGTTCACCCTGTATGTGGCCACATTGCGCGGCAACCGCCGGGCGCTGATCAAGGATCAGCAAGTGCAAGGCTTGCTCGGTCTGCTGATCGTGACGTGGCTGGTACTCGGCACCTGGTACTGGTGGACGACCAACCTGCACTGGCTGGATGCCCTGCGCCATGTTGCCCTGAACGTTACGTCGGTGGTGACCACGACCGGCTTTGCGCTGGGGGACTACAGCCTGTGGGGCAATTTCTCGCTGATGCTGTTCTTCTACCTGGGTTTTATCGGCGGCTGTTCGGGCTCGACGGCGGGCGGGATCAAGATCTTCCGCTTCCAGGTCGCCTACATCCTGCTCAAGGCCAACCTGAACCAACTGATCCACCCACGCGCAGTGATCAAGCAGAAGTACAACGGCCACCGTCTCGACGAAGAGATCGTGCGCTCGATCCTGACCTTTTCGTTTTTCTTCGCTATCACCATCTGCGCCATCGCCCTGGCCCTGTCACTGCTGGGTCTGGACTGGATGACCGCACTGACCGGTGCCGCCAGCACCGTGTCCGGTGTTGGCCCGGGCCTGGGCGAAACCATCGGCCCGGCCGGTAACTTCGCCAGCCTGCCGGATGCGGCCAAGTGGATCTTGTCATTCGGCATGCTGCTGGGAAGGCTGGAGATTATTACCGTGTTTGTTCTGTGCATTCCGGCGTTTTGGCGCCACTGACCGTCGATGCCTGCAGCAGCCGCACCCGGTACTCGCCGGGCGTGACGTCGAACCAGCGGCGGAACGCGCGGAAGAAATTACTCGGGTCGGCAAAGCCCAACAGGTAGGCGATTTCCAGCAAGGTCATACTCGGCTGCGCCAGGTACTGTTCGGCAAGCTCGCGACGCGTATCGTCGAGCAACGTCTGGAAACTGGTGCCCTCCTCCTGCAAACGCCGCTGTAACGTGCGCTGAGACAAGTGCAGGGTCTGTGCCACCACTTCGCGCTTGGGCTCCCCCTGGGGCAACAAGCGGCACAGCACCTGGCGCGCCTTGTGGGTCACGCGGCTCTCGGAAAACCGCGCCAGGTATTCACCGGCAAACCGATCATGCAGCAGCGCCATCGCCTCATTGGCGGTGGGCAACGGTGCATCCATGTCGGCCTGTTCGAAAATCAGCGCATCATAGGGCGCATTGAACTCCATAGGCGCATGGAATGCTTGCTTATAGGGCGCCAGATCGGCCGGTTGGTCACCTTGCAACATTACCTTGCGTGGCTGCAGGGTGCGGCCAGTCAGCCAGCCACATAATGCCAGGGCACTGGCCAACGAGGCTTCAGCGCTTTGCCGGGTCGGCGGCAGGTGATCGCCATGTACCGTCAGAATCAGCGCATAGCCTTCAGGTAACAGGCGAAAACTCAAGTCGGCGCTTTCGGCGATGATGCGTTGGTAACGCACCAGGCGCATAAAACCTTCGGCCAGGGTGTTGCTGGACATCAAGGCGTAACCCGCCACATGAAACGACGCCGGGCGCACCACCTTGCCCATGTTCAAGCCGATCGCGGGGTTGCCTGACAGCTCGACAGCGCGCTGCCACAGCCGGGTCATGGAGTCTTGCGCAAAACGTGCATCAGGGTCACTGAGCGCGGCGTAGTCCAGGCCCAGTTGCTTGAACAGGACGCGGCAATCCAGGCCGTCCATTTCCAACGCTTTGACGATGCCCATTGCCCAGCTTGCAGAAGTTGTTCGTTCGCTCATGGCGTCTTCTTGAAAAAAGCAGGCTTAAACGGCAGCCAGGAAGCCAAGGATACTAAAGTGGCATCTATTGTCACTGGCTGTTACCACTGATCACTCTAGACTCAAATAAGCTCCCCGCCGAACATCTGTTGGGCGGCATCACCAGCCCAGGGCCGATCACTGTGGAAAACGTCAAGCAATTCAACAGTTTCGCTGAGTTCTACCCTTATTACCTGAGCGAGCACGCCAACAGCACCTGCCGGCGCCTGCACTTTATTGGCACCACCCTGGTGATTGGGATTCTGGCTTATGCCATTGGCCGTGGCTCGTTGGGGTTACTGCTCGCATTACCGGTCGCCGGCTACACCTTTGCCTGGATCGGGCACTTCTTCTTCGAAAAGAACCGGCCTGCAACGTTTCAACATCCCTTCTACAGTTTGCTGGGGGATTTTGTGATGTATCGCGACATGATTTTGGGGAAGGTGCCTTTTTGAGGTGTCTCTTTACGGCAGCCTAGTAGCCGACCTGAGTGGTTGGATCAAAAGCGAAAAGCGGATTTGCATACACCTGAGATCTGCTTTTCTGTGGGAGCTGGCTTGCCTGCGATGCAGGCAAGCCAGCGCACAAAGCAAACCAAGCCGCCATCAGCGCAGACAACACACCTTCCCCCATTTACAG